>NZ_JBJNLG010000010.1:0-187647 GCF_052169175.1 Serratia sp. CY31944 | reverse complement strand
CGAGTCGGGGTGTCATACTCAACGTGAGAGGTGTTGATGGTGATACCACGAGCTTTTTCTTCTGGCGCGTTATCGATCTGATCGAAAGCACGTGCAGAACCGCCGTAGGTTTTAGCCAGAACGGTGGTGATCGCTGCAGTCAGGGTAGTTTTACCGTGGTCAACGTGGCCGATAGTACCAACGTTAACGTGCGGTTTTGTACGTTCAAATTTTTCTTTAGACACGGCTATATTCCTTACTATAGCGCTCTCCCCTTCTGGAGAGAGCACGGGACTTTGGTTTTAACCCTGCGGCTTATTTGCCACGGGCTTCGATTACGGCCTGAGCGACGTTGTTCGGTGCATCATCATACTTCAGGAATTCCATGGTGTATGATGCGCGACCTTTAGTCAGAGAACGCAGCTGAGTTGCGTAGCCGAACATTTCGGACAACGGTACTTCAGCGTGGATCTTAACGCCAGTCACTTCAGATTCCTGACCGCGCAGCATGCCGCGACGACGGCTCAAGTCACCGATAACGTCACCGGTGTTCTCTTCTGGAGTCTCAACTTCAACCTTCATGATAGGCTCAAGCAGAACTGGTTTCGCTTTCTTAAAGCCTTCTTTAAAGGCGATAGACGCGGCCAGTTTAAACGCCAGTTCAGAGGAGTCAACGTCGTGGTAAGAACCGAAGTGCAGACGAATACCCATGTCTACTACCGGGTAACCAGCCAACGGACCAGACTTCAGCTGCTCCTGGATGCCTTTATCAACGGCAGGGATGTATTCGCCAGGAATTACACCACCTTTGATGTCGTTGACGAACTCGTAACCTTTCGGGTTAGAGCCCGGCTCCAGTGGGTACATGTCGATCACAACGTGACCGTACTGACCGCGACCACCAGACTGCTTGGCGTGCTTACCTTCAACATCGGTAATCTTCGCGCGAATCGCTTCGCGGTAAGCTACCTGAGGTTTGCCCACGTTAGCTTCAACGTTGAATTCACGCTTCATGCGGTCAACGATGATGTCGAGGTGCAGTTCACCCATACCGGCGATGATGGTCTGGTTAGACTCTTCGTCAGTCCATACGCGGAATGACGGGTCTTCTTTAGCCAGACGGCCCAGAGCCAGACCCATTTTTTCCTGGTCAGCTTTGGTTTTCGGTTCAACGGCGATAGAGATTACCGGCTCAGGGAATTCCATACGCTCCAGGATGATTGGAGAGTCTGGATCACACAGGGTGTCCCCGGTGGTCACGTCTTTCAGACCGATCGCAGCGGCGATGTCGCCTGCGCGAACTTCTTTGATCTCTTCACGCTTGTTAGCGTGCATCTGAACGATACGGCCGAAACGCTCGCGCGCAGACTTAACGGAGTTCAGCACGGTGTCGCCGGAGTTAACAACGCCGGAGTACACGCGGAAGAAGGTCAAGTTACCGACGAACGGGTCGGTAGCGATTTTGAACGCCAGAGCAGAGAACGGCTCGTCATCACTTGCGTGACGCTCAGCCGGAGTGTCTTTACCGTCGTCCAGGATACCGTTGATCGCAGGAACGTCAGTTGGTGCCGGCAGGTATTCGATTACCGCATCCAGCATCGCCTGCACGCCTTTGTTCTTGAACGCAGAACCGCAGGTAACCAGGATGATTTCGTTGTTCAGTACGCGCTGACGCAGAGCAGTTTTGATTTCTTCCTCGGTCAGCTCTTCGCCGCCCAGGTATTTTTCCATCAGCTCTTCGGAAGCTTCCGCAGCGGACTCGATCAGGTTCTGGCGCCATTCTTCAGCCAGATCCATCATGTCAGCCGGGACGTCTTCGTATTCGAAGGTTACGCCTGCGTCTTCTTCGTTCCAGTTGATCGCCTTCATTTTCACCAGGTCGATAACGCCGGTGAATTTGTCTTCTGCGCCGATAGCCAGCTGCAGAGGAACAGGATTGGCGCCCAGACGAGATTTGATCTGGCCTACAACTTTCAGGAAGTTAGCACCCATACGGTCCATTTTGTTAACGAACGCGATACGTGGCACTTTGTATTTGTTAGCCTGACGCCATACGGTTTCAGACTGTGGCTGAACACCACCAACAGCACAGTAAACCATTACCGCGCCATCCAGCACACGCATGGAACGTTCTACTTCGATGGTGAAGTCAACGTGCCCTGGGGTGTCGATGATGTTTACGCGATGCGGTTCGAACTGCTTGGCCATACCAGACCAGAAAGCAGTAGTCGCTGCAGAAGTGATGGTAATACCACGCTCCTGCTCCTGTTCCATCCAGTCCATGGTGGCAGCGCCGTCATGAACTTCACCGATTTTGTGGTTTACACCGGTGTAGAACAGAATACGTTCGGTAGTGGTGGTTTTACCGGCGTCGATGTGAGCACTGATACCGATGTTGCGGTAGCGTGCAATGGGTGTTGTACGAGCCATTTGATTCCTCTATTCCTAGGGCGTTCAAGTTCAGTTAACCCAAGCGGGCCGATTTGACGCGCCCGCTTGGTTAGCATGACTACAGCCGGGTGATTACCAGCGGTAGTGGGCGAACGCCTTGTTGGCTTCGGCCATACGGTGAACGTCTTCACGCTTCTTAACAGCAGAACCTTTGTTCTCTGCTGCGTCAGACAGCTCGTTCGCCAGGCGCAGAGCCATGGATTTATCACCGCGTTTACGTGCAGCATCAACGATCCAACGCATTGCCAGAGCATTACGACGAACCGGGCGGACTTCAACTGGTACCTGATAAGTAGAACCGCCAACGCGACGCGACTTAACTTCTACAGTCGGGCGAACGTTGTCGAGAGCGACTTCGAAAGCTTCCAGGTGATCTTTACCAGAACGCTGAGCCAGGGTCTCCAGCGCGGTATAGACGATTGCTTCTGCAGTAGATTTTTTACCGTCTACCATCAGGATATTTACAAATTTGGCCAGCAGCTCAGATCCGAACTTAGGATCTGGCAGGATTTTACGTTGGCCGATTACGCGACGACGTGGCATGGAAATACTCCGTTGTTAATTCAGGATTGTCCAAAACTCTACGAGTTTATTTTGACATTAAAGTTAAAACGTTTGGCCTTACTTAACGGAGAACCATTAAGCCTTTGGCTTCTTCACGCCGTACTTGGAACGAGCTTGCTTACGGTCTTTAACACCGGAGCAGTCAAGCGCACCGCGGACGGTGTGGTAACGCACACCTGGCAGGTCTTTTACACGACCGCCACGGATCAGGATTACGGAGTGTTCCTGCAGGTTGTGGCCTTCGCCACCGATGTAGGAAGTCACTTCGAAACCGTTGGTCAAACGCACACGGCAAACTTTACGCAGTGCGGAGTTTGGTTTTTTCGGGGTAGTGGTGTATACGCGGGTGCATACGCCACGTTTCTGCGGGCAGGCTTCCAGCGCTGGAACGTTGCTTTTAGCAGCCTTCACAGAGCGTGGTTTGCGAACCAGCTGGTTAATTGTTGCCATTAAAAAAGCTCCTGGTTTTTGCTTCGTACTAGCTTCGTAAACATGTGATAAATCCCCTCGTATGCACTATTGGCAAAGTACGAGGACGCAGAATTTTAGGACTGACCAGTATGGGTGTCAAGAAATATACAACATCACTCTCATTACCAGGCCATTTGGCTGCGGTGTTGTTCGGTTAATTCAACGAAGTGATTATAGCCGACGACAGTGATTTTGTGCGAAAAATGACCAACCAATCCCCGGGCTTCCAGGTCGTCCTGCAGCGCGTAAAGGGATATGGGGGCGGCGAGCAGCGATTCAAGATGGGCGCTGCCGGCAAGGCCTGCAAGCACGCCGTCCTGCAGCAGCAGCAGCGCGTCACCCTCCGCCGTCAGGCGCAGCAGCGCAGGCAAGTCACATTGGTTTGGCGAGTGGCTCAGGGTATACAGCATCAGAGGATCCTAAAACGTCATCACGGCGTCGTAGCCGGCCAGTTCGCGGCGCAGTTCGTCCGGTGCCAGCACCTCGGCATCCAGCACCCAATCGGTCACCTGGCTCAGCCCACGCTCCTGCAGCGAAGCCTGGCACAGATAGCACCGCTCCACGTCATACAGCGGCAGCACGCCGAAGGTGGCGATGTAATTGCGCGCCAAAATCTTTTCCGGTTGCTGGCCCGGCAACAGCTGCAATACGCCGTCGCCGACAAAAAACACCCCCAAATCTTCACTGAGCGCCGACGTGGCGAGCAGCGCATCCAGCCCTTCCCTGCCGCCGGCGCCGCCGTGCGGCCCGTGGGTGAAAACAAAAGCGACTCGTTTCATCATATCCTCAGAACTGCACCAGACGGTCGCAACTCAGCGACGCTTCGGCCAGGGAACCCAGCCCGCTCAGGGTAAAGCCGGGCTGCAGGTTGGCGCTTGCCAGCCCCTGCTGCGCCGCCTCCTGCTCGTCGGTGACCCCACGGCGCAACGCGGCGGCTACGCAGACGTTGAGCGCTACGCCGTGTTGCTGCGCCAGTTGCGTCCAACCGCGCACCAGGTCAAACTCGTCGCTGGCGGGCGCGGTCAGCTGGTTGGCGTTCAGCACGCCCTCACGGTAGAAAAAGACGCTGGAAAGCCGGTGCCCTTTCGCCAACAAAGCCTGAGCGAACTGATAGGCGCTGCTGGCCTGCTGCGTGCCGTAAGCCGGGCCGGTGACCAACAGGCAATAATCGAGCATCAACGGTCGCTTCCCAACAGATCGCCGCTCTTGAACTGGCGGATGTACAGATACACGGTGTGTTTGGAGATGTTCAGGCGATCCGCCACCTGGTTGATCGCATCCTTGATGTCGAAGATGCCTTTCTCATAGAGGTTGAGCACCACCTGGCGGTTCTTGGCGTTATTGGACACCGAGCGGTCGGCGTTCACCTCTTCGATGGTGAACTCCAGCGTCTGCGCCACCAGATCGTCGACGGAAGACGCAAAATTCACCGACGACGGCACGTCCTGCGTGGCCGGCGGCATAAAGGTCTGCATGATCTGCGAGAACGGTACGTCGAGGTTCATGTTGATGCACAGCAAGCCGATCACCCGCTGCTCGCGATTGCGAATGGCGATGGTCACCGACTTCATCAACACGCCGCTCTTGGCGCGGGTAAAGTAGGCTTTCGACACGCTGCTGTCGTCGCCGGCCATGTCGTGCAGCATGCGCAGCGCAAGATCGGTGATCGGCGAGCCGATTTTACGCCCGGTATGTTCACCGTTGGCGATGCGTACCGCGGAGCTGTTCAGGTCTTCCAGCGCGTGCAGTACGATCTCGCAGTGGCCGCCGATCAACATCGCCAGCCCGTCGACCACCGCTTCGTAGGATTTCAGGATTTCATGATCCGTTTGAGTAAACGGACGTTCATTCAGCAAATCAAGTTCGCTGGCTTCGCTGGATAAAAGCGAATTCGACATCGAAGATACCACCCTCATAGATCGCCTGTGCCAGGGGGCGCAGCTAAAACCGCTCGGACCGGATCGCTGCCGTCGTCGGCACGCCGTAGCGCGGCCGGCTGAGAGCGGCATCGAACTGCACAATGGCATCCGCGGGCGAGGCGGCCGGGAACAATTTTAGGTACACGCCCTAAGGGGCAGACGCATGACTGATAAGTCAGAATTATTAGTCTAGCAAAGCGGCCGGAGCAAAGTCCTTGCGTTTGCGCGTGGTATTGACGTTAAGCCCGATGCCCGGCAGGCGTCAAGCGTTCAATGGAGAGAGAAGCGGCGGCTGCCGAAATGAAAACCGCCGCGGAGGGCATCCGCGGCGGTGGCAAACAGAGCGACGATGTTATTTCGCTTTAGCGTCGGCTTTCGCGTCCGCCGGTTTTTCGGCTTTAGCGTCGGCTTTCGGCGCCGCTTTCACGTCCAGCAGCTCAACGTCGAAGACCAGCGTGGAGTTAGCCGGGATGCCCGGAACGCCGGTTTTGCCGTAGGCCAGCGCCGGTGGGATCACCAGCTTGATTTTGCCGCCTTTCTTGATGTGCTTCAGGCCTTCGGTCCAGCCTGGGATCACACCGTCCAGACGGAACGACAGCGGCTCGCCGCGAGTGTAGGAGTTATCGAACTCGGTACCGTCGGTCAGGGTGCCTTTGTAGTTCACCACCACGGTGTCGCTGTCTTTCGGCGCTTCACCCGCGCCCGGCTTCTCTACCTGGTACAGCAGGCCGGATTCGGTTTTCTTCACGCCTTTTTCTTTAGCGAAGCTATCGCGGTACTTGGCGCCTTTGGTTTCGTTGTCCTTGGCGTCCTGTTCCATCTTCGCCTGAGCGGAAGCCTTCACGCGCGCTTCGAAGCCCTGCAGGGTCTTCTCGATGTCGGCGTCGTTCAGTTTGCTCTTGTTGGCGAACGCGTCCTGAACGCCGGCAATCAGCTGATCTTTGTCCAGCTTGATGCCCAGCTTCTCTTGCTCTTTCAGAGAGTTGTCCATGTAACGGCCGAGAGAGGCGCCCAGTGCGTAAGCCGCTTGCTCGTCGTCGTTTTTGAACTTGCCGGTGCTCGGTGCTGCTGCCGCGTCCGCTGGTTTAGCGGCTTCTGCCGGTTTGGCGGCATCGGCTGCCATGACCTGGGTCGCATTCAGAGCAAAAGCCATGGTGGTTGCCAGAAGCGTGACTTTAAACAAAGATTTCATCCATTTCTCCAGTGTCTGAAGCAATGCCCCAAACAATCATTAGGTAAGATAACCGGGCTACTATAGCTGCCTGAAACAAAACAAAACAGTCGCACAGGTAACCAATCGAGTCAAAGTGTGACTCCCGCTTTGCCAAGAAGTTTCCCCCTGCGTGCTACTCCCATGATAAATCAGATTTTTCTTGCGGGATATTCGGCCAGGCTCGCAAAAAACGGCAGATCGCGCGTGCAACTTTTCAGCACTTTACATTGTCGATCGCAACGTTGCGCGCCGTCTGGAGAAATAGCGCGAGCAAACCCGGCGCCAGCTGTTACCATAGCGCCGAATCAGGATTTTATCGCGTCAGAGGTAGCCTCATGCACAACGCCGACATTCAACGCCTGCTACAGCGGCTTGAAGAACTGGAGAGCCGTCAGGCCTTCCAAGAGCTCACCATCGAAGAGCTCAACCAAACAGTCATCCAGCATCAAATGGAAATGCTGAAGATGCGCGAACACCTGCGCATGTTGACCGACAAGCTGCGCTCGACTCAAACCTCAATGATCGCCTCGCAATCGGAAGAAACGCCTCCGCCGCACTATTGAGGGCCCGCCATGCGGTTATTTCAGGCGTGCCAACCCTTCGACGGCACGCTCGAGATACCGGCGCGGGCACCCCAGGTTGATACGGATAAAACCGCTCCCCTGCGGGCCGAAACCGCTGCCCATCGACGGCGCCAGCTTCGCCACCGCCACCAGCGCCTGCTGCAAGTCAGCATCGTTCAAACCCAGCGAGCGGCAATCCAGCCAGGCGAGATAGGTCCCTTCAGCCTGAGTCATCGCACACCAGGGCGCGGCGGCCGCCAGCGCCTGCTCAAACCAACGCCGGTTCTCCGCCAGGTAGTCGAGCAGCTCATCAAGCCAGGCAGCGCCCCGTTGATAGGCTGCGGTCGCCGCCGTCATCGACAGCGCGTTGAATACATCCAGCCCGTGGGCGTTCAGCCGATCGACAAACGCCTGCCGAAGCCGGGCGTTGGGGATCAGGAAATTCGAAATGCGCAGCGAGGAAAGGCCGAACGTTTTGCTGGCGGACGTCGCCGCAATTACCCGCTCGCGATATTCCTCGCCCAGATGCAACACCGACGTAAACGTCTCGCTGGGCAGCAGCAGGTCGGCCCAAATTTCATCGGAGATCACCGTGACGTCGTGGGCGTGGCAGAGCGCCATGAGCCGCTCCAGTTCATCGCGGCGCCAGCAACGACCGGTCGGGTTGTGCGGATTGCACAGCAACAACAGCGGCGGTTTACGCAGCGCCAGGCAGGCGGCCAGCTGGTCGAAATCGATCCGGTATCCCTGCGGGGTTTCCAACAGCGGGTTTTCAATCACCTCTCTGCCATTCATGGTGACTATCTTGGCGAACGAGCCATAGTACGGCCCCTGCACCACCACGCCATCCCCCGGCTTGCTGAGCAGTTGGATCAGCATCGCCAACCCCGGCACTACCCCTTCAATCGACGTGAACCACTCGCGCCGCAGCGGCAAGCCGTGTCGCTTGGCAAACCAGTCGATCGCCGCCTGATAGTAGGCGTCGTCGCGTTCGCTGTAGCCAAAGACGCCGTGGTCCACCCGCTGATGCAGCGCCTGCTGCACCTCTGGCGGGCACGGAAAGTCGAAATCGGACACCCACATCGGCAACAGTTCGCTGCCGTCCAGTTGCAGATAGCGGTCGATGAAGTCCCACTTCACGGAGCCGGTGTTGTGGCGATCGATGATGGCGTTGAAATGACTCGTCATGTCAGGCTTCCTTACGCTGCAAGTCGTTCTGAGGTTGGAGTTTGGCGATACCGAAGCCGGTGAACCCATAAATCAGGGCGAACACCACGGCGGCATAACATTGGATCGCCCACGGCAGCAGATCGAGGGTGCTAACCCCCAGCGTGGTGGCCATGTAAATGCCGGCGGCCGTCCACGGGATCAGCGGTTCGATGACGGTGCCCGCATCTTCGACGGTGCGCGACAGATTTTTGTTGTCCAGCCCCATGCGCCGATAGGCCCCTTTGAACAGCTCCGCCGGGATCAGCAGCGCCAGCTTGCCGTCGCTGGTCGCGCCGGTCACCAGGATAGTGGTGGCAACGGTGGCGGCGATCAGTTGGCCGGTGGTGTGCACCACGTTCAGCAGCCGGCTGATGATCACCGTCAGCGCGCCGGTCAGCGTCAGAGCGCCGGCGAAGGAAAAGGCGCAGAACACCAGCAGGATCGTACTCATCATCGAGAACATGCCGCCGCGGTTCAGCAGGCGCGGCACATCGGCGACGATACCCTCGACGTTGTGGCCCTGAGCGGCAAACATCGACAGATTGAAACCGTCCATCAACGCATTCAGCCCCTGCTGCAGGCTAAAGCCCTGCAGCGCGACGCCGATGGCGATCGCCAGCGCGCAGGCGGCCAGCATGACGGGGATCACCGGCCGTTTGGTCACCGCGCCCCATAGCACCAGCACCGGCGGCAGGATCAGCAGCAGATTGAAGTGGTACAGCCCCTCGAGCGCACCGACGATTTCGGTCACTTTTTCCGGCGTTGCCACGCTGCCCACCGCACCGCTGTGGCCGGCGATCAGGTACACCACGGCGGCCAGGATGAAGCTCGGCAGCGTCGTGTACATCAGATGCTGGATATGGCTGTAGAGATCGGTATCCGCGACGATGGCCGCGAAGTTGGTCGAATCGGACAACGGCGAAATTTTGTCGCCGAAGTAAGCGCCGGACACCACCGCCCCGGCCGCGGCGGCCAGCGGCACGTCCAGACCGGCGGCCACGCCCATCAGCGCCACGCCCACGGTGCCGGCCGCTCCCCAGGAAGTGCCGGTGCACACCGAGATCACGCTGGTGATGAAGAATGCGGCGATCAGAATGTATTGCGGGCTGATCAGCTTCAGCCCCCAGTACACCATGTAAGGGATTGTGCCGCTGATCATCCAGGTGCCGATCAGGCCGCCCACGCAGATCAGGATCAGGATAACCGGCATCGCCTTCGCCAGCTTGGCCACGATGGCCTCGATGATGTCGTCCCAGCGGTAGCCTTGCCACCAGGCCAACGCGGCGGCGATGGCGGCGGAAACCAGCAGCAGCGGTTCAATGCGCAGGCCAAACTGACCATAGCCGATGATGAGCAGCAACAGCATGGCCACAATCGGCAGCGTCGCCAACCCAAGGTTGAGCGTTTTCTTATTATCCATATACGGCTCCTGTTGAAGATGGGGTACGGCAACAGCGTAATGGCTTCGATAATCGGAGGATGTGAGCGCAGGCAATCGGCCATGTAATCGGTTTCATGAGGTAGCGTTGTGTGAGCCGTCTCTCATTCGCCGCGCTTGCTTTGCGCATGCGCCTCACCGTCGGTTACGGAGTCTCGCAGGATAAGTTCGGCCGAAAAGCGGTTGTTCTGCGGCACGACGTCGCTGCCGCTGTGGATCTGCAGCGCCAGGCGCGCAGCGCGTCGGGCCATTTTCTCGATCGGGTAATGCACGGTGGTCAACGAAGGATGGAGATATTTCGCCAGGGCAATGTCGTCAAAGCCGACGATCGACAGCGCCTCGGGCAGTTGAACTTGCCGTTGATGGCAGGTGCGCATCATGCCGGCGGCCATCACGTCGTTGAACGTCACTGCAGCGGTGAAGCGTTGGTTGCTGGCCAGAACGCGCTCGGCCGCCAGTTCGCCCCCTCGCTCGTTGAAGGGCACGCTGATGATCCAGCTGCCGGGCACCTCAATGCCGGCGGCGGCCATGGCCTGGCGGTAACCCGCTAGCCGCTGCGCGCGATCGTCGATCGGCAGATCCGCCGTCACGCAGGCAATTCTTCGATGTCCCTGACGTATGAGCAGCTCGGTCGCCGTCTGCGCCGCATTGGCGTTGTCGAGCCAGATGCAACGGTTGGCGATCGCGGGCAGATAACGATTGATCAGCACCAGCGCGGGCGTATGGGCGGCGTAGCGCAGCAGCGCCTCCTCCCCCATGCGCGTGACGTGCGCCACGATGGCTTCACATCCCTGATTGATGAGAAAATCGAGGCCGCTTTTTTCCAGCTCGGCCTGATGCCCGCCGCTGCACAACATCAACCGCACGCCGGCCTGCCGCGTGATGTCTTCCACGCCCCGCGCCAGACGCGAGAAAAACGGATCGTCAAGATTGCCGGTCAGCAACCCCAGCATATTGCCGCTTCTTTTCGCCAGCGCCAGCGCGGCGGCGTTGCGGTGGTAGTTAAACTCGCGCATCGCTTTCTCGACGCGTTCGCGGGTCACCGGTTCAACGTAGGCGGTATTATTGATCACCCGGCTGACGGTGGCCGTGGAAACGCCGGCGCGCCGCGCCACGTCTTTCATGGTGGCCATGGCATGTCCTGTTGTGCCGTTCGGCGCCCGGTGCGCCGCGCATAAAAAAGGGCAGCCGATGGCCGCCCTCTTGTCTCGTCACTGCGATCTGCTTAGTGGCAGCCGCAGCCGCCATTACCGCAACCGCCTTTACCGTGGTCGTGACCATGGTCGTGATCGTGGCTGTGGCCGTGACCGCCGCAGCAGCCTTCACCGTGTTCGTGGTGATGGTCGTGCTCGCCGTGTACGTGACCGTGCGCCAGTTCTTCTGCGGTCGCTTCGCGGATCGCGACAACTTCCACGTTGAAGTTCAGGTTCTGGCCGGCCAGCATGTGGTTGCCGTCAACCACCACGTGGTCGCCGTCAACTTCGGTGATTTCAACCGGTACCGGGCCCTGATCGGTGTCAGCCAGGAAACGCATGCCGACCTGCAGTTCGTCAACGCCCATGAAGACGTCTTTCGGTACGCGCTGCACCAGGTTTTCGTCGTAGTTGCCGTACGCGTCGTTCGCGCCGACGTGAACGTCAAAACGATCGCCAACGTCGTGGCCTTCGAGTGCTTTTTCCAGACCTGCGATCAGAGAACCATGCCCGTGCAGATAGTCCAGCGGTGCGCTCACCGGAGACTCATCAACCAAAACACCGTCTTCTGTACGTACTTGGTAAGCCAGGCTGACCACCAAGTCTTTTGCTACTTTCATGATATCTCCTACCGTTGGCTACTAGGACGCGCACCGTTATCGGGATGCGCGCCTTTTCCGGACAGATTGTAACGGAAATCTGCCTCGCTGTACCCTCCGGGATAAAAAAACGCTACTTCGGCTGGAAAATGCCGATCACCTGCTCTTGCGGGCGAACGTGTTTTTCCACCTGTTGTTCGGTCTGGCGCTGATGGTGGCCGCACTTGACGCACTCCACCACCTCCACCTGATCCTCCCGCCATACCGCCAGCGTATCCATGGCGCTGCAGCTCGGGCACACCGCCCCGGCGATAAATCTTTTACGTGTTGCAGACATCGTTATGCTCCCGCTTATTCGTATTCGTCCCAGCCGTCGAACTGGCGACTTTCTTTTTGCATTTCGCGATGGAACAGCTCTTCCAGCTCGCGCCGCGCCTCTTTCACGCGGGAAATTTGCGCCACGTCGCCCTGATGCGGCGGCATCAGTTCACGCAGCATGCGCATATCCAGGCGGCGGAAATGCTGCTGGGCGCGGAAGGCCTGATGCGGGTGCATGCCCAACTCCATCAGCGCTTTGCGCCCCAGTTCCAGCGCGCTGGAGAAGGTCTCGCGGCTGAACTGCTTCACGCCCGCCTGCAGCAACTCATGCGCCTCCACGCGGCCGCGCGCCCGCGCCAGAATGCTCAGATTCGGGAAGTGCTGCTGGCACAGCCGCACGATCTCCATGGTGTCTTCCGGCTCATTGCAGGTGATCACGATCGACTTGGCTTTTTCGGCGCCCGCCGCGCGCAGCAGCTCCAGCTCGGTGGCGTCGCCGTAATAAACCTGGTAACCGTAACGCCGCAGCACGCCGACGGCGCTGACGTCGCGCTCCAGTACGGTAATGCGCATTTTGTTGGCCATCAACAGGCGGCCGATCACCTGGCCGAAACGCCCGAAGCCGACGATGATCACCTGCGGATCGTCGTCCTCTACGTACGGCGTTTCCTCTTCTTCGCCCTTGGCGTTATAGCGACGCGCCAAAATGCGGTCGATGGCCTGCATCAGCAGCGGCGTGGTCATCATCGACAGCGTCACCACCACCAGCAGCAAGGAGAGTTGATCCGGCTGCAGCACCTTTTGCGCGCCCGCCGCAGAAAACAGCACGAAGGCGAACTCGCCGCCCTGGCTGAGCACCCCGGCGAACTGCAGGCGCACCGAACTGCGCAGGCCGAACAGACGCGACACCCCGTAGAGCACGCCGGATTTGATCGCCACCAGCGCCAGCACGCCGATCAACACCTCGGCCAGATGGGTGTAGAGCACGCCGATATTCAACACCATGCCCACCGAGATAAAGAACAGCCCCAGCAGCAGCCCTTTAAACGGCTCGATGGAAATCTCCAGTTCGTGGCGGTATTCGCTCTCCGCCAGCAGCACCCCGGCGATGAAGGTGCCGAGCGCCATCGACAGGCCAAGCGTCTCCATAAACAGCGCCGAGCCGAGCACCAGCAACAGCGCCGCGGCGGTGAAGATCTCGCGCACGCCGGAAGCGGCGATATAGCGGAACAGCGGTCGCAGCAGGAAGCGGCCGCCGATCAGCATGCCGCCGAACGCCGCCACCTTGAGCGCGATCTTCGCCCAGTCGTCGCTGGTTCCGCCGGCGCCGGCCAGAATGGGGATCAGCGCCAACGCCGGGATCACCGCCATATCCTGGAACAGCAGCACCGAGAAGCCGAGCTGCCCCCCTTCGTTGCGGTTCATGCCCTTCTCGCGCATCAGCTGCAGCGCCATGGCGGTGGAAGACATCGCCAGGCCGATACCGCCGATCACCGCCGCCTGCCAGGCGAAGTGCGTCAGATACAGCAACGCGCCCAGCACCGCAGCGGTGATCAACACCTGGCCGGCGCCGGCGCCGAAGATCGAGCGCCGCAGCTCCCACAGCTTGCTGGGGTTCAGCTCCAGGCCGATGATGAACATCAGGAACACCACGCCCAGCTCGGAGAAATGCAGGATCTCGTCGACGTCGCGAATGAAGCCCAATCCCCAGGGGCCGATGGCGATGCCGGCGATCAGATAGCCCAGCACCGCGCCGATCCCCAGGCGACGGGCGATCGGCACCGTCACCACCGCGGCGAACAGGAACAGCAAAATGGCGGTCAGTAAGGTCGATCCTTCCATCGTCACCGCCCTCCGTGCGGCAGCGGGTGGCTCAGCCACTCGCCGTAGGCGTCCGCATGGCTGCGCAGCACCTCCGGCTTCTGCCGCCGCGCCCAATAGACCACGAACGGCGTCAGCCAATGCATATGGCACATCCCGGCGGTCAACTCGAACGGCCGCAGGATATCTTCCATCGGATAGTGGTTATAACCGCCGGTGCGGTAGGCGCCTTCCGGCTCACCGGTGGTGATCACCGAGCGCCAGTATTTGCCCGCCAGCGCATTGCCGCCCACCCCGCTGGCGAAGCCGCGCGACAGCACGCGATCCAGCCACTCCTTCAGCAGCGCCGGGCAGCTGTAAGTATACAGCGGGTGCTGAAACACGATGACCTGATGCTCACGCAGCAGCTGTTGTTCGTGATGGATATCGATAAAAAAATCGGGATAGTGCGCGTAGAGATCGTGCACGGTGACATGTTCCAACTGCTGCGCCGGTCGAAGCAAAACCCGGTTCGCCACCGAGTCATGAGATTCCGGATGGGCATACAGCAGCAAGACCTTGGGCGGCTGCGACATCATTCCCCTCCAAAGCGTCGTCAGGGTAGCGGTTTTCCGTTACCATGCATCGCAAAGACAAAAACAGCGCGCGGTGCGCGTTCTGTTACCTTAATGATAATTTAACATACTCTGAACATACGGCGCTTTATGATTGTATTCTCCTCGCTACAAATCCGACGCGGCATCCGCGTCCTGCTGGACAACGCCACGGCGACGGTTAATCCAGGTCAGAAGGTCGGCCTGGTGGGCAAAAACGGCTGCGGCAAATCCACGCTGCTGTCGCTGCTGAAGGGCGAGATCGCGGCGGATGGCGGCAGCTTTACCTTCCCCGGCAACTGGGCGCTGGCCTGGGTCAACCAGGAGACGCCGGCGCTGGACGTGCCGGCGATCGAGTATGTTATCGACGGCGACCGCGAGTTTCGCCAGCTCGAAGCCGAATTGCAGGCGGCCAACGACCGCAACGACGGCCACGCCATCGCCACCCTGCACGGCAAGCTGGACGCCATCGACGCCTGGACCATCCGTTCCCGCGCCGCCAGCCTGCTGCACGGCCTCGGCTTCTCCAACGAACAGCTGCAAAGCCCGGTGCGCGACTTCTCCGGCGGCTGGCGCATGCGCCTCAACCTGGCGCAGGCGCTGGTGTGCCGTTCCGACCTGCTGCTGCTCGACGAACCGACCAACCACCTGGATCTCGATGCGGTGATCTGGCTGGAGCGCTGGCTGAAAAGCTATCCCGGCACGCTGGTACTGATCTCGCACGACCGCGACTTCCTCGATCCGATCGTCGACAAGATCCTGCATATCGAACAGCAGACGATCAATGAGTACACCGGCAACTATTCGTCGTTCGAACGCCAGCGCGCCACCAAGCTGGCGCAGCAGCAGTCGCTGTATCAGCACCAGCAAGAGAAAGTGGCGCACCTGCAAAGCTATATCGACCGTTTCCGCGCGCAGGCCACCAAGGCCAAGCAGGCGCAGAGCCGCATCAAGATGCTGGAGCGCATGGAGCTGATCGCCCCGGCGCACGTCGACAACCCGTTCACCTTCAGCTTCCGTCCGCCGGAAAGCCTGCCGAACCCGCTGCTGCGCATGGACAAAGTCAGCGCCGGGTATGGCGATAAAGTGATCCTGAAGTCAATCAAGCTGAACCTGGTGCCCGGCTCGCGCATTGGCCTGCTCGGCCGCAACGGCGCCGGTAAATCCACGCTGATCAAACTGCTGGCCGGCACCCTGGAGCCGCTGAGCGGCGAGATTGGCCTGGCGAAAGGCATCAAGCTGGGTTACTTCGCCCAGCACCAGCTGGAATTCCTGCGCGCCGACGAATCGCCGCTGCAGCACCTGAGCCGCATCGCACCACGGGTGCTGGAACAGCAGCTGCGCGACTATCTGGGCGGCTTCGGTTTCCAGGGCGACAAGGTCAGCGAAGTGACCGAACGCTTCTCCGGCGGCGAGAAGGCGCGGCTGGTGCTGGCGCTGATCGTCTGGCAGCGCCCTAACCTGCTGCTGCTCGATGAACCAACCAACCACCTGGATCTCGACATGCGCCAGGCGCTGACCGAGGCGCTGATCGATTTCGAAGGCGCGTTGGTGGTGGTCTCGCACGACCGTCACCTGCTGCGCTCCACCACCGACGATCTGTACCTGGTGCACGACGGCCAGGTCGAGCCTTTCGAGGGCGATCTCGACGACTACCAGCAGTGGCTTGTCGACCTGCAGCGCCAGGAAAGCCAGCAGGACGCGCCGGAAAAAGAGAGCGGCGGCAACAGCGCGCAGGCGCGCAAGGATCAAAAACGCCGCGAGGCGGAGTTCCGTACGCAGACCCAACCGCTGCGCAAGCAGATCGCCAAGCTGGAACAGCAGATGGAAAAACTGGGCGCCGAACTGGCGGCGGTGGAGGAACAGCTGGCGGATCCCGCGCTGTACGACATCAGCCGCAAGGCCGAGTTGACCGACTGCCTGCAAAAGCAAAGCCAGGCCAAATCCGCGCTGGAAGAGACGGAAATGACCTGGCTGGATGCGCAGGAACAGCTGGAGCAGTTAACGCAGGCGTTCGAAGCCTAAGCCTCAGGCCTTGTAAACAGGCCTATCCCCCAGAATGGTCGCGCGGTGCATGATGCGCCGCTGCGGCAGATAATCCGCGTTGGCGTAGTGCTGCGTCACGCGGTTATCCCAGATCGCCACGTCATTTTCCTGCCAGCGCCAGCGCACCTGAAACTCCGGTTTGGTGATGTGAGCAAACAGGAAGTTCAGCAAAGCGTCGCTCTCTTTCGGCGCCAGATCGACGATCCGCGTGGTAAACCCTTCATTGACGAACAGCGCCTGCCGGCCGCTGACCGGGTGGGTGCGCACCACCGGATGCAGCAGCGGCGGGTTTTTCTGCACCGCCTGTTGCCAGCGCTGATGCTCCTCTACACTGCCGCGATGTTTGTGTTCCGGGAACGACTTGGTGAAGTCATGCTCCGCACGCAGCCCCGCCAACAGCGTTCTGAACGGTGCCGACAGCGCCTCGTAGGCCGCGATGCCACTGGCCCACAGCGTATCGCCGCCGGTGGAAGGCAAGGTCTTGGCCGCCAGGATCGCCCCCAGCGGCGGGTTGTCGATAAAGGTCACGTCGGTGTGCCAGTTATCGTTGTCCGGCGGGTTGTCGTCGTGGGTATCGAGCACGATGATCTCTTCCACGTCGGTGGCGTGCGGATAGACCGGATGGATATGCAGATCGCCGAAGCGGCCGGCCAGATCGCGCTGCTGCAGCGGGGTGATCGGCTGATTGCGGAAGAACAGCACCTGATGCTTCAGCAAGGCGTGATAAAGCTGCTCAAACTGGCCGTCGCCCAGTGGCCGGGCCAACTCGACGTTTTCCACCAGCGCCCCGATGTAAGGCCCCAGCGGGGTGATATTCAGACGTTCGTTCATTGCTGTACTCCATGCCACGGGGTCAATCGGCGCTGCAGAGCACGCAGCCCCAGCTCCAGCCCAAATGCAATCACCGCAATCACGCCGATGCCGGCCAACACCACGTCGGTCGCCAGAAACTCACCGGCGGATTGCACCATAAATCCCAGGCCGCGCGTGGCGGCGATCAGTTCGGCGGCCACCAGCGTCGACCAGCCGACGCCCAGCCCGATGCGGATGCCGGTCAGGATCTCCGGCAGCGCGCTCGGCAGCACCACGAAACGCAGCACCTGCCAACGCGTGGCGCCCAACGCCCGGGCGGCACGCACCCTCACCTGCGCCACGCTGCGCACGCCGGCCACGGCAGACAGCGTCACCGGCGCGAAGATCGCCAGATAAATCAGTAAGATCTTTGAGGTTTCGCCGATGCCGAACCAAATCACCATCAGCGGCAGATAGGCCAGCGGCGGCACCGGGCGATAGATTTCAATCAGCGGATCGAGAATGCCGCGCACCGTGTCGTTCAGCCCCATGGCAATGCCCACCGGGATGCCGACGATCACCGCCGCCAACAGCGCCACCAGAATGCGCCCCAGGCTGGCCGCCAGGTGTTGCCACAGCGTGGCGTCCATAAAGCCTTGCGGGCTGGCGATGGTGATCAGCTGGTGCAGTACCTGCTGCGGCGCCGGCAAAAACAGCGGGCTGATCAGCTGCAGCGCCGTCACGCCCCACCAGACGATCAACACCGTCAACAGCGTGGCGCCGCTCAGCCAAACGTTGCGCGGCACGCTGAAACGGCGCGTCGCTTTGCCCTGCGGCTGCGCCGCGGCCTTCAGAGTGGAATGCAGGCTCATAGCAAGGCCTCGCGCTGTTGGAAAACTTTGCCCAGCACGTATTCGCGCTGCGCGATAAATTCAGGATCGGACTTGATGGCGCGGCAGGCTTCGCCGTCGGCATAGCGTTGGCCGAAGTTCAGCGACAGCCGCTCCACCACCTGCCCCGGCCCCGGCGACAGCAGCAGCAGTTCGCTGGCGAGGAACACCGCCTCTTCAATATCGTGGGTGATCAGCAGCACCTGCTTGCCGGTATCACGCCAAATGGTCAGCAACAGCTCCTGCATCTGCTCGCGGGTGAACGCGTCCAGGGCGCCGAACGGTTCGTCCAGCAACAACAGCCGCGGATCGGCGGCCAGGGCGCGGGCGATGCCAACGCGTTGGCGCATGCCGCCGGAAAGCTGCCAGATAAAGTGCTGTTCATAGCCCGCCAGCCCCACGCGCTGCAGCATCTGCTCCGCCACCTGGCGGCGCTGCGCCTTGCCGACACCGGCCAGCTGCAGGCCGAACTCGACGTTGTCCACCACGTTACGCCACGGCAGTAAACCCTCATGCTGGAACACCACGCCCCGTTCGGCGCTCGGGCCGTGAACGGGCGTTCCATCCAGCGTGATGCTGCCAGCTGAAGGCTCGATAAACCCGGCGATCAAATTCAGCAGCGTGGTCTTGCCGCAGCCCGACGGGCCGAGCACCACCACCAGTTGCCCGGTGGCAATCTGGAACGACACGTCACGCAGCGCGGGCCGCCCCTGATACTCTGCTGAAAGATGATTGACGTTTAGCATCCTGCTTCCTTACGACTGCGGCGCAGCCTGCACCTGTTTCACAAAGCGGTCGGTCACGTAAGCGCTGTAGTCGCTGTCGACCTGCGGGATCTTGCCCTGCTGCTTGAGGAATTCGGCGGTATCGCGGATCGCCTTGTCCACCGGCTGGCCGAGCTGGGCAACCTGATCCGCCACCGGCAGATAACGGTTTCCCTTCACCAGCTCCGGCACCTGCGCTTCCGGCACGCCGCTCAGGCGCGCCAGCGTGCTGAGATGGCTCGGATCTTTCAGCCACTGCTCCGGCGCCGCCAGGTAGGCCTTTTGCGCCTGTAGGGCGCTGGCGGCAAAGGCGGTCACCACGTCGGGATGTTTCTCGGCAAAGTCTTTGCGCACCACCCACACGTCCAGCGTCGGCGAGCCCCATTCGCCCACCTGCGCGGAGTCGGTCAACACCTTGCCCTGTTTGGCCAGTTCGTTGACCACCGGCGCCCAGACGTAAGCGCCGTCGATGTCGCCGCGCTGCCAGGCGGCGGCGATGGCCGGCGGCTGCAGATTGAGGATCTTCACCTGCTCAGGCTTGATGCCCCAATGCTTGAGCGAGGCCAGCAGGCTGTAATGGGTGGTGGAGATAAACGGCACCGCAATGCGCTTGCCGATCAGATCCTGCGGGCTTTTGATGTCATTCTTCACCACCAGCGCTTCGGAGCTGCCGAGCTGCGAGGCGATGAGGAACACTTCGATGGGGAGTTTCTGGCTGGCGGCCACCGCCAGCGGGCTGGAGCCGATATTGCCGATCTGCACGTCGCCGGAGGCCAGCGCACGCAGCACGCTGGAGCCGCTGTCGAACTTACGCCAGTCGACGGTCGCGCCGGACCGTTTGGCGAAGCTGTTTTCCGCCTGCGCCACCTTGGCCGGCTCCGCCGACGTCTGGTACGCCACGGTCACGTCCACCGCATAAGCGCTGGCCGCGCTGAGCGCCAGCGCCAACAGCGCCGCGTTGCGTAAGGAAAAGAGTTTGCCCGCCATGTTCCGCTCCGTTGATAAAAATCTGTTCAGTTGCTGACAGTTTTATCTGAGCGGTGACGGGCGATAAAAGAATAAAAAAGTCTTCTTTATTACCCTGCGTAATATAAACGCGGATTACAGCGCGATCGTCCCGTGCAGGAACACGTGAGCATAGCCGCCGAGCAGCGTACGATCCCCTTGCAGTTCGCAGAACAGTTCGCCGCCGCGTGCCGAGACCTGCTGCGCCTGCAGCCGATGGCGGCCGAGACGCGCCGTCCAGTAAGGCATCAGCGTGCAGTGCGCGGAGCCGGTAACCGGATCTTCACCGCCGTCGAGCGTGAAATAGCGCGAAACGAAGTCCACGGTGTCACCGGGCGCAGTGACGATCACCGCACACCCGGCCAGCGCGATCAGCGCCGGGATGTCCGGCCGCAGCGCGCGCACCTGCGCCTCGTTTTCCAGCACCACCATCAGCGCTTTCGCCTGCCACACCTCCTGCGGCTGCACGCCCAGCAGCGCCGCGAGGCCCGTCGGCTCAGCCACCTTCTGCGGCGGCCGAGCGGGGAAGTCGAGCACCAGCCGTTCCCCGTCCTGCGCATCGCGCTTGACGAACAGCTCGCCGCCGGCCGAGCGGAAGCGAATATCCTGCAGCGCCGGGTTAACCACGCTGAACATCACATGCGCCGCCGCCAGGGTGCCGTGGCCACAGAGATCGACCTCGCGCTGCGGGGTAAACCAGCGGATGGCGGTCATATCGCCGTCATCCCAGACAAAGCTGGTTTCCGGCAGGCCGATCTCGTTGGCGATCGCCTGCAGCCGCGCCGCCGGCAGCGACTGCGTCAGCAGGCACACCCCGGCCGGGTTGCCGCGCAGCCCTTCGCCGGTAAAGGCAACCACGTGATAATAATTTTCCGCCATCGTTCGCTCCTTAATGCCAGATCAGTAACACACAGGCTGCGGTCAACAACCCCATGGAAACGTTGAAGATAACCCAGGCCTTTTTGCTGCGCAGCAGGCGGCCGATCAGGGTGCCGAACGCCAGCCAGATAATGCCGGCGACGATGTTGACCGCCAAAATGCCCAGCGCGATCGCCGCAATGGACCCGTTGTACTTATCGCCCGCCAGGCTGAAGCTGGCCACCGCCCCCAGCGCCATCAGCCAGGCTTTCGGGTTGAGGAACTGCAGCAGCCAGCCCTGATACAGCCGCACCGGCTGCGGCGGCGCCACGTCGGTTTCCAGTTTTTCATAGGCGGCGGTGGCGACTTTCCACGCCAGCCACAGCAGGTACAGGCTGCCGAGGATTTTCAGGATCAGGTGCAGCGACGGGTAAACCAGGATCAGGCTGCCGACGCCGAAGGCCACCAGCAGCAAAATGCTTTGCATGCCGAGCATGATGCCGATCATCAGCCACAGCGAACGCATAAAGCCGAAGTTGGCGCCGGAAGTGGTCAGCAGCAGGTTATTGGGGCCGGGCGTGATGGCGGCGACCCACAGGAAGCCCAGCATCGAAAGGAATAAACTCGGTTCCATGGCACGGGTGCTCCTCACCCAAGGTGCTTTTTTGCAGTATCATTGTTAATTCTTGGTATTGAAGCTAACAGTGCGCTAGGGATCTCACAATAGCCGCCCACAACATTTTACTCAGCCTATGCCTAACACCTTTCGCCCTCTGACCGGGGCCAGTAACCCGCACCTGCAAACGCTGTTGCCGCGGCTGGTGCGCCGCCGCGTATTATTGAAACCGCATTGGCAGCGGCTGGAATTGCCCGACGGCGATTTCGTCGATCTCGCCTGGAGCGAAGATCCGGCGCAGGCGCGCGACAAACCGCGCGCGGTGCTGTTCCACGGCCTGGAGGGCAGCTTCTACAGCCCCTACGCGCATGGCCTGCTCAACGCCTGGCGCGAGCGCGGCTGGCTCGGCGTGGTGATGCACTTTCGCGGCTGCAGCGGCGTGCCCAATCGCAAGCAGCGCATCTACCACTCCGGTGAAACCGAAGACGCGCGCTTCTTCCTGCGCTGGCTGCGCGACCGCTACGGCGAGGTGCCGACCGCGGCGGTCGGCGTTTCACTCGGCGGCAACATGCTGGCCTGCTATCTGGCGCAGCAAGGCGCCGACAGCCTGCTGCAGGCGGCGGTGGTGGTCTCGGCGCCGCTGATGCTGGAGCCTTGCGCCTACCGCATGGAGCAAGGCTTTTCCCGCGTTTATCAGCGCTACCTGCTGGGGCAGCTGAAACAAAACGCCACCCGCAAGCTGTTGCACTACCCGGACACCCTGCCGCTCAAGCTGTCCCAACTGAACGGTCTGCGGCGCATCCGCGAATTCGACGACGCCATCACCTCGCGCATTCACGGCTTCAGTGACGCCACCGACTATTATCGCCGCTGCAGCGCCCTGCCGCTGTTGCCGGCTGTCCAAACGCCGCTGCTGATCATCCATGCGAAGGACGATCCCTTCATGACCCCTGAGGTGATCCCCGACGTCGCCGGCCTGCCGCGCAATATCGAATATCAGCTGACCGAGTTCGGCGGCCACGTCGGCTTCGTCGGCGGCACGCTGAAAAAACCATACATGTGGCTGGAGCATCGCATTCCGGCCTGGCTTTCCCCTTATCTGGACATCCCGACGTGATCATTCCCTGGCAAGAACTGGCAACCGACACCCTCAACAGCCTGATCGAATCTTTTGTACTGCGCGAAGGCACCGATTACGGCGAGCACGAACGCTCGCTGGAACAGAAGGTGGAGGACGTGCGCCGCCAGCTGAAAAACGGCGAAGTGGTGCTGGTGTGGTCAGAACTGCACGAGAGCGTCAACATCATGCCGCGCGGCCAGTTCCGCGCCGGGCAGGAAGAAATTTAGTGGCGATCGGTTCTATGACTGACGGAAAAAATCAGGTAACAATGGGGCATTGCAAACCAGCGCGCGCCATTTTTTCCCGAGATAGAGAGCGTCAACAAGAGCCACAATAATCCCCTGACGCCGGCGCATTCAACACGGAGTGACAACCACCATGTCTGCCAAACATCCCGTTATCGCGGTGACCGGTTCCAGCGGCGCCGGCACCACCACCACCAGCGTGGCGTTCCGCAAAATATTCCAACAGCTCAACATCCGCGCCGCCGAGCTGGAGGGCGACAGCTTCCACCGCTACACCCGGCCGGAAATGGACGCGGCGATCCGCAAGGCGCGCGATCTGGGCAGACACATCAGCTATTTCGGCCCCGAGGCCAACGACTTCGGCCTGCTGCAGCAGAGCTTCATCGACTACGGCAAGAACGGCACCGGCCGCTCGCGCAAGTATCTGCACACCTACGACGAAGCGGTGCCCTACAATCAGGTGCCGGGTACCTTCACCCCGTGGGAACCGCTGCCGGCGCCGACCGACGTGCTGTTTTACGAGGGGCTGCACGGCGGCGTGGTCACCGAGCACCACGACGTGGCCAACCACGTCGATCTGCTGGTCGGCGTGGTACCGATCGTCAACCTGGAATGGATCCAGAAACTGATCCGCGATACCGGCGAGCGCGGCCACTCCCGCGAAGCGGTAATGGATTCGGTGGTGCGTTCGATGGAAGACTACATCAACTACATCACGCCGCAGTTCTCGCGCACCCACATCAACTTCCAGCGCGTGCCGACGGTGGACACCTCCAACCCGTTCGCCGCCAAGGCGATTCCCTCACTGGACGAAAGCTTCGTGGTGATCCACTTCCGCGGGCTGGATCAAATTGACTTCCCCTATTTGCTGGCGATGCTGCAGGGCTCGTTTATCTCGCACATCAATACGTTAGTGGTGCCGGGCGGCAAGATGGGGCTGGCGATGGAACTGATCATGGCGCCGCTGGTGCAGCGGTTGCTGGAAGGCAAGAAGATCGAATAAACGCGTTGAGCGCGGCGCCGGGCCGCGCTCCGCCTCGATTACGCCGGTTGGCGGATCTCGAAGCTGTGGGTCACCGTGGCGGCCTTGTTGAGCATCAGCGCCACCGAGCAATATTTCTCCGCCGACAGGTTCACCGCACGCTCGACGATCTTGTCGGTCAGGTCCTGGCCGGTAACGATGAAATGCAGGTTGATATGGGTGAACAACCGCGGAGCTTCTTCGCGGCGCTCGGAGGTCAGCTTCACCTCGCAGTCGCGCACGTCGTTGCGCCCTTTTTGCAGGATGGACACCACGTCGATCGCGCTGCAGCCGCCCACCGACATCAGCACCATCTCCATCGGGCTGGGTGCTTTATCGCCGGCGTTGCCGTCCATCAGCACCTGGTGGCCGGAGGCCGATTCACCCAAAAACGTTAACCCTTCCACCCATTTAACTCTTGCCTGCATTCTGGTCACTCCGGTTGATTTCTTAAAATCAGAGTACGCTTTCGCATAGAAACAGGCAACGTAACCTGATGCTAATCATGCTGAAGCGAGACAACACGAGACACCCGCCTTACTCTGTGCTACAAACAGAGCCGCAATAAATCTTTCCGGGACACTGAATTTCAGGGAAACGCCCAGAGAAAGGCTCCTTTACCGGTATGTTAACAGAATGTAGCTTGCAGCGCTTACGGCAAGTTAATATGCTAGAGCGACAGCGTATTTTTATGACACGCCTCAAAACTTGCCGGTAGCCCTCGCTCATGACTGCGGCTACAGGCGGGTTTTACAGGGAACTCTGACCCCTGTGACACAAGGCAGCGATAACAACAGAGGATAACAGCGAATGGTTCTCGGCAAACCGCAAACAGACCCTACTCTCGAATGGTTCCTGTCTCATTGCCATATCCACAAATATCCATCGAAGAGTACGCTGATTCACCAAGGTGAAAAGGCCGAAACGCTTTACTACATCGTGAAAGGCTCCGTCGCGGTGCTGATCAAGGATGAAGAAGGTAAAGAGATGATCCTGTCCTACCTCAACCAGGGGGATTTCATCGGCGAGCTCGGATTGTTCGAAGAAGGCCAGGAGCGCAGCGCCTGGGTTCGCGCGAAAACCGCCTGTGAAGTGGCCGAAATTTCCTACAAGAAATTCCGCCAGCTGATCCAGGTGAACCCGGACATCCTGATGCGTCTGTCCGCCCAAATGGCGAGCCGCCTGCAGGTCACCTCCGAAAAAGTGGGCAACCTCGCCTTCCTGGACGTTACCGGCCGCATCGCGCAAACCCTGCTGAATCTGGCGAAGCAACCCGACGCCATGACTCACCCGGACGGCATGCAGATCAAGATCACCCGCCAGGAGATCGGCCAGATCGTCGGCTGCTCGCGCGAAACCGTTGGCCGTATTCTGAAAATGCTGGAAGATCAAAACCTGATTTCCGCCCACGGCAAAACCATTGTCGTCTACGGCACCCGTTAATCCCTGAAGAAACGGCGCAATCTGCGCCGTTTTTTTATCTGCTCTCTGCCATGTGGCGCCGCCTGATCTACCACCCGGAAATCAACTACGCACTGCGACAAACGCTGGTGTTGTGCCTGCCGGTGCTGTTCGGCTTGTTGATAGGCCAGCTGCAGCTCGGCCTGATGTTCTCTCTGGTGCCCGCCTGCTGCAATATCGCCGGTCTGGACACGCCGCATAAGCGCTTCTTTAAACGGCTGGTGGTTGGCGGCTCGCTGTTCGCCTTCAGCAGCGTGCTGCTGCAACAGGCGCTGCTGTGGCACGTGCCGCTGCCGGCGCTGATGCTGGGCCTGGCGCTGCTGCTCGGCGTCACCGGTGAAATCAGCCCGCTGCACGCCCGGCTGTTGCCAGCGGCGCTGGTGGCCGCCATCTTCGCCCTCAGCACGGCCGGCACGGTGCCTCTCTGGCAGGCGCCGCTGCTGTACGCCATCGGCACCGTCTGGTACGGCTTATTCACCTGGTTCTGGTTCAAGCTGTGGAAAGAGCAGCCGATGCGCGAGACCCTGAGCCAGCTCTACCTGGAACTGGCGGACTATTTCGAAGCCAAATACTCGCTGCTGACCCAGCACACCGATCCGCAAACCGCGCTGCCGCCGCTGCTGGTGCGCCAGCAAAAGGTGATGGATCTGATCAGCCTGTTGTACCAACAGCTTAATTTCCTGCCGCACGCCAACAACCTCGAGCAAAAGCGCCTGCAGCGCGCCTTTCAGGTAGCGATGGACCTGCAGGAGCACATCACCGTCAGCCTGCATCTGCCGGAGGAGGTGCAAAAACTGGTGGAGCAGAGCCAGGCCGAAGCGATCATTCGCCGCAACGCTCAGGTGATCGCCGGCCGGCTGCGTGTAGTGGCGCACGATATTCTCTATCATCAACATTCGAAGCGCTTCTCCATGGCCCACGAGCTGGCGGCGCTGGAAAAAATGGCGGCGCAGCATCCCGATAACCCGGTCGGCCAGTTTTGTTATTACCACTTCAGCCGCATCGCCCGCCTGCTGCGCACCCAGCATCCGCTATACCGCCGCGACCTGATGCCCGGCCAGCACCGCCTGCCGTTTTGGCCGGCGCTGGCCAGCTATCTGTCGTTCAAGTCCACCGCCCTGCGCAACGCCGCGCGGCTGGGCGTGACGCTGGCAGTCGGCAGCAGCCTGGGTGCGGTGTTCAATCTGCCGAAGCCTTACTGGATCCTGCTCACCATCATGCTGGTGAGCCAAAACGGGTATAACGCCACCCGGGTGCGTATTCAGCACCGTGCGCTGGGCACGATTGCCGGGCTTTTGCTGGCGGCCGGGCTGCTGCAGCTGCAGTTGCCGGAAGGCGAAACGCTGAGCATCATGTTGGTGATCACGCTGCTGGCCTACCTGGTTTCGCGCAAGAACTACGGGCTGTCGGTGATTGGCTTTACGGTCACGGCGGTTTACACCCTGCAGCTGCTGGCGCTGAACGGCTCGCATTTTCTGGTGCCGCGCCTGATCGATACGCTGATCGGCTGCGTGTTGGCGTTCGGCGGCACCATTTGGCTGTGGCCGCAGTGGCAAAGCGGGCTGCTGCGCAAGAATGCCCATCAGGCGCTGGAGCACGATCAAACCGCGCTGCGGTTGATGCTGGAACAGCCGGAACCGGACGCCACCGCGTTGGCCTATACCCGCATGCAGGTCAACCAGGCGCACAATGCGCTATTCACCTCGCTCAATCAGGCGATGCAGGAGCCGGGATTCGCGTCGGACTATCTGGCGGACATGCGGCTGTGGGTCACGCATAGCCAGTTCATCGTCGAGCACCTGAACGCCATGACCATTCTGGCGCGCGAACACTACATGCTGACGCCAAAACTGGCGGAAGCGTATCTGCAGGCCTGTGAAATCGCGCTGCAAAGCTGCCAACAGCGGTTGGAATACGACGGCCCGAGCAGCGGCAACAGCGGCATCATGCAGCCGCCGGATCTGCATCCGGAGATGCCCGTTACCGAGATGGAGCGCCATCTGCGGCGCATTCTGTCGCACCTGAGCGTGATGCACACCATTTCTTCGCTGGCCTGGCGCCAGCGCCCGCACCACGGCATTTGGCTCAAGCGCAAACTGCGCGATCAATAAGGGCGCGGCATGCCGCGCCCCGTTATATGCCGCGCGGGCGTCAGGCGTTGATCACATCCTGCACCGCCAGCTCGAACAGCGCCATGCCGGCCTCGATATCCTGCAGCTCCACCACCAGCGACGGCGCGAAGCGGATCACGTTCGGCCCGGCGTTGAGGATCATCAACCCGCGCGCGGCGGCGGCGGTGAGGAAGTCGCGCGCTCTGCCGTGATAATGCGGCGTCAGCTCGGCGCCAATCAGCAACCCCATGCCGCGAATCGCGGTGAAAATACCGTATTTATCGCCGATATGCTGCAAAGCCTGCACATACAGCGCATGACGCTGCTCGATGCCGCTCAGCACCTCCGGCGTATTGATCACGTCCAGCGCCGCCTCCGCCACCGCGCAGGCCAGCGGGTTGCCGCCGTAGGTGGTGCCGTGGGTGCCCACCTGCATCACCGACGCAATGTCTTCGGTAGTCAGCATGGCGCTGACCGGGAAACCGCCGCCCAGCGCCTTGGCGGTGGTGAGAATGTCCGGCGTCACGCCATAATGCATATAGGCGAACAGTTTGCCGCTGCGCCCCATGCCGCTTTGCACTTCGTCGAACACCAGCAGCGCCTGATGTTGGTCGCACAGCTCGCGCACGCCTTTGAGGAAGCCGGCGTCGACCGGCGTAATGCCGCCCTCGCCCTGAATC
Organism: Serratia sp. CY31944; assembly: GCF_052169175.1. Taxonomy (NCBI): domain Bacteria; kingdom Pseudomonadati; phylum Pseudomonadota; class Gammaproteobacteria; order Enterobacterales; family Yersiniaceae; genus Serratia; species Serratia sp. CY31944. The sequence continues at coordinate 159,707 of NZ_JBJNLG010000010.1, read as the reverse complement.
GGCTCCATCACCACCGCGCAGGTGTGGTCGTCCATCACCGCCTTCACCGCCGCCAAATCGTTGAACGGCACGTGCACGATGTCGGCCGGCTTCGGCCCGAACCCGTCGGAATATTTGGCCTGCCCGCCCACCGACACGGTGAACAGCGTGCGGCCGTGGAACGCGTTATAGAAGGCGATGATTTTGGTTTTGTAAGGGCTGTGGCGGGTGATGGCGTAATGACGCGCCAGTTTGAACGCCGCCTCGTTGGCCTCTGCGCCGGAGTTGGCGAAGAACACCCGATCGGCGAAGGTGGCGTCGATCAGCTTGCTCGCCAGGCGCAGCGCCGGTTCATTGGTGAAGACGTTGCTGGTATGCCACAGGGTTTCGCCCTGGCGTTTGAGCGCCTCGACCAGCGCCGGATGGCAATGCCCCAGCGCCGTCACCGCGATGCCGCCGGAAAAATCGATGTACTCTTTTCCCTGTTGATCCCAGACCCGGCTGCCTTGGCCGCGCACCGGCACAAACTGGGCAGGTGCATAAACAGGCAGGATCACCTGGTCAAAGGTGCTGCGGCTCACTGCGGATTTTTCAGTCATTTTCGGCTCCACCCTGAAGGTTTTTCAGCGCTATCGTAATGTTAGATTGAAAACATAATCACGAAATATGCATAAAAAACCAATCGAGCGCAAACGCAAAACGCCTGGCGAGCGAAAAAAACGCATCGGGATTAACGCTGGAGGAAATTATCCAGCAGCTGATGGCCCTGCTCGCTGAGCACGCTTTCCGGATGGAACTGCACGCCTTCCAGCGCCAAAGTGCGGTGGCGGATGCCCATGATCTCGTCGCGCACGCCGTCGCGTTCGCTCCAGGCGGTCACTTCAAAACAGTCCGGCAGCGTATCGGCTTTCAGCACCAGCGAGTGATAGCGGGTCACGGTCAGCGGATCGCTCAGGCCGCGAAACACGCCGACGCCCAGATGACGAATCGCCGAGGTTTTGCCGTGCATCACCGCGCGGGCGCGCACCACCTCGGCGCCGAACGCCTGCCCCAGCGCCTGGTGCCCCAGGCACACGCCGAGGATCGGCAGCTTGCCGGCGAAATGACGAATGGCGGCCAGCGAGATACCCGCTTCGTTCGGGGTACAGGGGCCAGGGGAAATTACCAGATGCTGCGGCGCCAGCCGCTCGATATCGGCCAGCTGCAGCTCATCGTTGCGCTTCACCAGCACCTCGGCGCCCAATTCGCAGAAGTACTGGTAAAGGTTATAGGTAAAGGAGTCGTAGTTATCGATCAGCAGCAGCATGTTAGGTCCGGCAGAGAAAAATGCCGCCACAGTGTACTGATTTAACCCGCCGCTGCCGACGATAATTTCCGCTTACTTTTTACGGCCGCCGGTGATCGAGCCCAGCACGCCGCGCAGGATCTGGCGGCCGAGATCGCGCGCCATGCTCTTGGCAGCGGTCTGGACGATGCCGTCGCGCTTGCCGCCGCGCGGGCCGGTGGAACCGAACAGCAGCTCGTTCAGGCCGTCCATCAGGCCGCCGCCCGCCTGCTGTTGTTGCTGTTGCGCCTGCGGTTGCTGCCCCTGCTGCGGGGTGCCGACGGTGGCAAAACCGCCCGACGACAGCTTCTCGTAAGCGGACTCGCGGTCAATCATATCCTCATAGCGGCCATACAGCGGCGACTTGTTGATCGCACTGTTCAGCCCTTCCGCGCCGAGCATGCCCATTTTGGATTCCGGCGCGATCACCATCGCCCGCTCCACCACGTTCGGCCGGCCCTTCTCGTCGAGGAATGACACCAGCGCTTCACCCACGCCCAGCTCGGTGATCGCCGTTTCGGCATCGAAGGCCGGGTTGGCGCGCAGGGTTTGCGCCGCCGTCTTCACCGCCTTCTGATCGCGCGGCGTGAAGGCACGCAGCGCATGCTGCACGCGGTTGCCCAGCTGGCCCAGCACGCTGTCCGGGATGTCCAGCGGATTCTGGGTGACAAAGTAAATGCCGACGCCTTTGGAGCGGATCAGGCGCACCACCTGTTCGATCTTGGTCAGCAGCGCCGCCGGCGCATCGTTGAACAGCAGGTGCGCCTCATCGAAGAAGAACACCAGCTTCGGCTGTTCAGGGTCGCCCACTTCCGGCAGGTGCTCGAACAGCTCAGCCAGCAGCCACAGCAGGAACACCGAATACAGCTTCGGCTGATTGATCAGCTTGTCCGCCGCCAGCAGGTTGATCACGCCGTGGCCGTTGGCGTCGGTTTTCATCAGATCGTTGATGTCGAGCATCGGCTCGCCGAAGAACTGGTCGGCGCCCTGCTCTTCCAGCGTCAGCAACCCGCGCTGAATGGCGCCGATCGACGCGGCAGAGATATTGCCGTACTGGGTCTGGAATTGTTTGGCGTTGTCGCCGACGAACTGCATCATGGCGCGCAGATCCTTCATGTCCAGCAACAGCAGCGCGTTGTCATCGGCGATCTTGAACACCAGCTGCAGCACGCCGCTTTGCACCTCGTTCAGATCCAACAGGCGCCCCAGCAGCAGCGGCCCGAGATCGGAAATCGTGGCGCGGATCGGGTGCCCCTTTTCACCGTAAATATCCCACGGGATAATGGTGCAGGCCTGCGGCTGCCAGTCGCTGACGCCGATCGCCGCCAGGCGCGCCTGCAGTTTCTCGGAAGGCACGCCCTCGGCGCCGATGCCGGACAGATCGCCCTTCACGTCCGCCAGGAACACCGGCACGCCGATGCGCGAGAACTGTTCGGCCATTTTCTGCAGCGTCACCGTCTTGCCGGTGCCGGTTGCCCCGGTGATCAGCCCGTGGCGGTTGGCCAACGCCGGCAAAATCACCAGATCCTGCTCCGGTTTTCCGTCTTTCATCGCTTTGGCGATAATCCGTGGTTCACTCATTTTCTGTTCCTTTGACGCTGACGCGGCGCGAAACGCGCCTGTGGATGCAATAAAGCTATAAGCGCCGCGTAACCCCGTCAAGGACAAACAAAATGGGTGCCGTCGGGGCCTGATGAATTCAGATTGCGCTTAGCGTCAAAGCGCCTTTGCTTGAACAATAAAGCACCAGTGCTATAGTGAGCATTACGCTGTATATACGAGGTAAATACCATGTCTGAATCTACCGTGGTAATCCGCGTGGATGAAGAGTTAAAAACCGCTTTCGCCAGCGCGGCAAAGGCCGCCGATCGCACGGCTTCGCAACTGCTGCGTGATTTCATGCGCGAGTTTGTCAGCCGCCAGGCGCAACAGGAAGAGTACGACCAGTGGTTAAAGGAAAAGGTCGAAGTAAGCCGCAAGGCGTTGCGTGAAGGCAAATTCGCCGACGATGAAGAGGTGGCCGCTTATTTCGCCGAACGCAGAGCTAAATCAACGCAATAAAACACAAAAGGACTTTTGTGAAACTGACATGGACGGAACCCGCCATCGCCGATCGTCTGGCGATTTATGAATGGTTGGAACTTAAAAATCCGGCCGCCGCCGCAGAAAATGATGCACAAATCGCTGACGCGGCGGCACGCCTCGTGCATCATCCCGCCATCGGGAAAACGGGGCGGATAGCCGGTACGCGCGAGCTGGTCATCTCCCCGTCCTATTTGCTGGTCTATGAATGGGCGGCTCAACGCGTCATCGTATTGGCCATCGTGCATACTCGCCGTCGGTGGCCGCCGGCATAGTCACCCCCGCAGCCCCAGTTGCTCCTTCAGCGCTTTCAAATAGCGCCGGCTGACCGGCACCGGATCGCCGGCCGACATGATCATCTCCGCCGCGCCTCCCTCTTCGAAGCGGATCTCGCGCACCTGCTCCAGATTGACCAGATACTGCCGATGGCAGCGCACCAGCGGCGTGCGGCTTTCCAGCGTGCGCAGCGTCAGCTCGGTGAAACATTCCATGCCGTCGCTGCGCACCACGAAGACCCCGCTCAGTTTGGAGCGGATCGCCAGCACTTCGTCGAAGCGCAGCAGATAGATGCGGCTGTGGCCGGTGCAGGGAATGTATTTCAGGTAACCGGCGCTCTCTTCCAGCGCCGTCACGTCCTGCGGCGCACTGCGCTGCCGCAGGCGTTGCAGCGTCTTGCTCAGCCGCTTCGGCTCCGCCGGCTTCAACAGGTAGTCGAAGGCGTGCTCCTCGAACGCCTGCACCGCGTATTCGTCGTAGGCAGTCAGAAACACGATGTGCGGCATGCGGTTGGGATCCAGCATGCCGACCATTTCCAGCCCGCTGATGCGCGGCATCTGGATATCGAGAAACACCACGTCCGGCTGCAGCCGGTGGATCTGGCTGATGGCTTCAATGGCGTTGGCGCACTCGCCGATAATCGCGATCCCCGCTTCAGCTTCCAGCAGGTGGCGCAGGTTGTCGCGGGCGGAAGGTTCATCGTCAACAATCAGTGCGTTTAACATCAGGCGGCCCTCTCCATGGGAACATTGAGCGTAATGCGGGTGTAGGCGTCCGGTCGGCAATCCACCTGCACGCCATAGCCTTCGCCGTAGCGCACGCGAATGCGTTTATCCACCAGATTCATCCCCAGCCCGCTGCAGTTCGGTTTCGGCTGAAACAGCCCGGCGTTGTCCGTCACCTGCAGCAGCAGATGCTCCCCTTCGCAGCAGGCGCCGATTTCGATGCGGCCCACGCCCAGCAGATGCGAGGTGCCATGCTTGATGGCGTTCTCGACGATCGGCTGCAGCGAGAACGCCGGCAGCCGCACCGCCAACAGAGCCTCCGGCAGCGATACCGCGATCTCCAGCCGATCGGCGAAGCGCGCTTTCTCGATCTGCAGGTAGGCATTCACGTGTTCAATCTCGTCCGCCAGGCTGACTTCGTCATCGGAACGTTTGAGGTTTTTACGAAAGAAGGTCGAGAGAGACTGCACCAGATCGCAGGCGCGTTCGCCATCGCGGCGGATCACCGCCACCAGGGTATTCAAGGCATTGAACAGGAAATGCGGATTGACCTGCGCATGCAGCAACTTGATCTCCGACTGCGCCAGCAGCTGCTTGTGGCGCTCGTACTGTCCGGCCATGATCTGCGCCGACAGCAGGCTGGCGATGCCTTCGCCCAGCGTACGGTTGATGGTGCTGAACAGCTGGCTTTTCGGCTCATACAGCTTGATGGTGCCGATCACCCGCTGATTTTCGCCGCGCAGCGGGATCACCAGCGTCGAACCCAGCTTGCAGGCAGGATTGATCGAGCAGCAGTAAGAGAGCTGATTGCCGTCGGCGTACACCACCTCGTTGTTGTCGATGGCGCGATGCGAATGCACCGAGGCGATCGGCGTGCCCGGCAGGTGGTGGTCGTCGCCGATGCCGATAAACGCCAGCAGCTTGTCGCGATCGGTGATCGCCACCGCGCCGATGCCCAGCTCCTGATAGATCACCCGGGCGACCTTCATGCTGTTCTCCTGATCGAAGCCCTGCCGCAGGATGCCCTCGGTGCGCTCGGCGATCTTCAGCGCCTTGGAAGAGAAGGCGCTGGTGTATTTTTCGAACATCGCGCGCCGATCCAGCAGGATTTGCATGAACATCGCCGCGCCGACGGTATTGGCGATCATCATCGGCAGCGCGATGTGCTCCACCAACTGCAACGCTTCGTCGTAGGGGCGCGCCACCGCCAGGATGATCGCCATCTGCAGCACTTCCGCCACCAGCGCCACGCCGCCGACAAACAGCGGATTGAACAGCAGCTCGATGCGCCCGCGGCGCATGGCGATGCTGTGTACGATGCCGCCGACCAGGCCTTCCGACACCGTGGAGATCGCGCAGGCCACGTCGGTCATGCCGCCGAGCGTATAGCGGTGCAGGCCGCCGGTCAGCCCGACCAGAAAGCCCACCGACGGCCCGCCCAGCAGACCGCCCAGGACCGCGCCTATCGCGCGGGTGTTGGCGATCGAATCCTGAATGTGCAGCCCGAAATAGGTGCCCATGATGCAGAACACCGAGAAGATCACGTAGCACAGCAGCTTGTGCGGCAGGCGGATGGTCACCTGCATCAGCGGGATGAACAGCGGGGTTTTGCTCAGCAGATAGGCGATAACGAGATAGACGCACATCTGCTGCAACAGCAACAGCACCTGGTTAAATTCATACATGGCAGCTACTCATCCAGAGACAACAAAGGGCGAACGCCGGATTTCCGGTCTGATTATTGTCTGCCGATTAGAGCATGAGGCGCGGGAGAAAACAGTGATGAAGGCAAGGCTTCGGGAGGAAGGAGCGGCCGACCCCAACGGGATCGGCCAAAAAACTTACGGCAGCACCTTGGCCGACAGAATCACCACCGGTTTGGTCGGCACATTCTGGTAAGGGCCGACGTTGCCGGTCGGCACCTGGGCAATTTTGTCCACCACGTCCATGCCTTTCACCACTTTGCCGAACACCGCGTAGCCGAAGTCACGCTGGCCGTGATCCAGGAAGGCGTTATCCGCCACGTTCAGGAAGAACTGGCTGGTGGCGCTGTCCTTGTCGGCGGTGCGCGCCATCGAGATGGTGCCGCGCAGGTTGCGCAAGCCGTTGTCGGCTTCGTTCTTGATCGGCGCCTTGGTGGATTTTTGCTGCATGTCAGCGGTGAAACCGCCGCCCTGGATCATAAAGCCCGGGATCACGCGATGGAAAATGGTGTTGTTGTAGTACCCGCTGTTCACGTAATCGACGAAGTTCTGGGTGGAAACCGGTGCCTTCTGGCTGTCGAGCGCCAACTCGATATTCCCCGCCGAGGTCGTCAGCATGACGTGGGTCTCACCGGCGGCGAGTGCGGCTGGCGCCATCGCTGTGAGGGAACACAGCGCGACGAAGGTCACTAAAGTACGTTTGAACATTAACGGGTCCTTTCTCTGAGAGACAAACAACGGAAAAGCGCTTTGATTCTAAAGAGCTGTATCGGCAAGTACCAGCCATTTACCTATATTTACCCAATTACGGGACATATCCTAGGCGGCCCTGAATTTTGCTGCGGAAAGTATGGGCGCAGAAGGCTTTTTTGCCAACCGCATCACGCATTTTTTGCCCCGCGCCGCCCTGGGTTGGTTTTTGCGATCTGCCTCCCAGTTTGCACACGGATTGCCGTTACTCTATATAAATGAGAGCGCTCTCATTATAAAAAGAGCGGATACTGAAGCATCCCACGGCGGCGTCGCCGCGCAACCCCTGGAGAAATGACGTGAGTGAACTGATGACTGAAGTCAGCCCCGAGTTTGAAAGCACCATCATGGAACTGCTGGTGTTCTCCGGCAGCGCGCGCAGCAATGCGTTGACGGCGCTGCGGCAAGCGCGCGCCGGTGACTTCGCCGCCGCGGCCAAGCACATGGCTGAGTCCAAAGAGTGGGTGAAGAAAGCACACCTGATCCAGACCGAGCTGATCGGCCTGGACGAAGGCTGCGGCAAACTGGCGATCAACCTGATCACCGTGCATGCGCAGGATCATCTGATGAACGCCATGGTGATCCAGGATCTGGCCGACGACATGATCGAGCTCTATCGCCGTCAGTCGCAGACGGAGGGCCGCCCATGAGCGCACTCAAAATCGCCGTGATCGGCGGCGGCAGCAGCTACACTCCCGAGCTGGTCGATGGGCTGATCCAGCGCATCGAGGAGCTGCCGGTCACCGAGCTGGCGCTGGTGGACGTCGAACCGGGCCGGCAAAAAGTGGAAACCATCGCCGCCCTGACCCGCCGCATGCTGGCGCGCCACGGGCTGGAGCAGGTGAAGGTCAGCGTGCACTTCGCGCTGGACGACGCCATTCGCGGCACCGCCTTCGTGCTGACCCAGTTCCGCGTCGGGCAACTGCCGGCGCGCGCCGCCGACGAACGGCTGGGCCTGAAATACCAGCTGCTCGGCCAGGAGACCACCGGCGTCGGCGGCTTCGCCAAGGCGCTGCGCACCATCCCGGTGATGCTGGACATCGCTCGCCGGGTGGAAAAACTGGCGCCGGACGCCTGGATCATCAACTTCACCAACCCGGCCGGCATCGTCACCGAGGCGGTATCCCGCTTTACCAAAGCGAAGATCATCGGCCTGTGCAACGTGCCGATCAGCATGCATCACATGATCGCCAACATGCTGCAGGCGCCTTACGCCGACGTGCAGCTGCGCTTCGCCGGCCTGAACCACATGGTCTGGGTGCATCAGGTCACGCAGCAGGGGCGCGACGTCACCGCCAAGGTGATCGACATGCTGTGCGACGGCGCGGCGCTGACCATGAACAACATCAAGGAAGAGCCCTGGCAGCCGGACTTCCTGCGCGCGCTCGGCGCCATCCCCTGCCCCTACCACCGCTATTTTTACCAGACCCGCGAGATGCTGGCGGAAGAGATGGCCGCCGCCGGCGAGCGCGGCACCCGCGCCGAGCAGGTGATGCAGGTGGAGAAAGAGCTGTTCGAGCTGTATGCCGATCCGCAGCTGAACACGAAACCGGAGCAGCTCAGCTTCCGCGGCGGTTCTTTCTATTCCGAAGTTGCGCTGGAGCTGATTCGTGCTATCCATAATAATCTCGGCACGCAATTAGTGGTCAACACCGCAAACCGCGGCGCTATCCATGGCCTGCCGGACGATGCTGTGATAGAAATCAACTGTATCGTTGATGCTCAGGGCGCGCACCCGCTGACCTTCGGCCCGCTGCCGGAGCCGATGCAGGCCCTGACGCAGCAGGTGAAAGCCTACGAACGCCTGACCATCGAGGCGGCGGTGCACGGCGATCGCCGCAGCGGGTTGCTGGCACTGATCGCCAACCCGTTGGTGGGCAACGCCAACCTGGCGCAGCCGCTGCTGGAAGAGGTGTTGACGATAAACGCGCCGTATTTGCCGCAGTTCAGGTAAGCGGCTATACGCAGCCAGACAGGGGTTCGGCGCGCCGAACCTATTTTTTTAGCCGTAATTCAGGAGTGGGACGATGGTGACACTGGAAGATGTCGCGGCGCTGGCGGGCGTTTCGCGCGCCACCGTATCGCGCGTGGTGAATGGCGACAGCAATGTCAAGGCGCCGACCCGCGAGAAGGTTGAACGCGCCGTTGCCCAGCTCGGTTACACCCCCAACCCGGCGGCCCGCGCGCTCGCCTCCAGCCACAGCAATACCCTTGGGCTGGTCACCACCTCGTACCGCGGCGGCTTTTTCGGCGCGCTGATGGACTTCGTGCAGACCGAGGCCGAATCCCACGGCAAACAGCTGCTGGTGACCCAGGGCCGCAACAGCGCCGAAAACGAATGGCAGGCGGTGCAGCGGCTATTTAGCCTGCGCTGCGACGGCGTGATCCTGCACGTGCGTTTTCTCAGCGACGATCGGCTGCGCCAATTGGCGGCGGAGCAACGTGATTTCGTGTTGCTCGATCGTCTGGTGCCGGGGCTGGAAGACCGCTGCGTCACCTTCGATCACCCGCTCGCCAGCCGCATGGCGACGCAGCAGCTGCTCGATGCCGGGCACCGGCGCATCGCCTGTATCAGCGGCCCGCGTGAACGCCCGTCGAGCCGCCTGCGGCTGCAGGGATTTGAAGAGGCGATGCAGGCGGCGAATATCGAGCCGGTGGCCTGCCTGGAGGGCGTCTACGATCTGGAAAGCGGTTACCGCTGCGCCGATCGGCTGCTGCGGCAAGCCGCGCAGCCCAGCGCCATCTACTGCTGCAACGAAGAGATGGCGATCGGCGCGCTGCTGGCGATCAACGAACACCGCCTGCGGGTGCCGCAGGATATCTCCTTGATCTGCTACGACAGCGGCGAACGCGCGCCTTTCGTGCGCCCGGCGTTGAGCAGCGTACATTTTCCCATCAGCGAGATGGCCCAATACGCGGCGCGCAGGTTGATCGACCCCGCCACCCCGGCGCACCGGTTTGAGCCGACGATCGTCAACCGTGATTCCGTTGTGACGGTACGCAAATAGATCACAATAATGCACACCGGCCCTTCATGGGTTACATCAAAAAATCGACAGCCATCACAAAAAATCCCGTTGTCTGTGCTAGGATCCGCCCCCTGGTGGCCTGATCGGGACTTTTTTCTGCGTTTGCCAGGAAAAGCCAGCGGCCTTATGCCAGCGTTAAAACCTCTAACAGACATATTCAGGCCTATACAATGAATGACAGTAACCGCATACGGCTTACCTGGATCAGCTTCTTTTCGTACGCGCTGACCGGTGCTTTAGTGATCGTCACAGGGATGGTGATGGGAAACATTGCAGAGTACTTTAACCTGCCGGTTTCCAGCATGAGCAACACCTTTACTTTCCTCAACGCCGGCATTTTGATTTCGATCTTCCTCAATGCCTGGCTGATGGAAATCATCCCGCTGAAGCGTCAACTGATCTTCGGCTTTGTCCTGATGGTGCTGGCGGTCGCCGGGCTGATGCTCGGCAAGAGCCTGACCATGTTCTCGCTGTGCATGTTTATCCTCGGCGTGGTTAGCGGTATCACCATGTCGATCGGCACCTTCCTGATCACCCACATGTATGCCGGCCGCCAGCGCGGTTCGCGCCTGTTGTTCACCGACTCCTTCTTCAGCATGGCCGGGATGATCTTCCCGATCGTCGCCGCGATGCTGCTGGCCCGCCATATCGGCTGGTACTGGGTTTATGCCTGCATCGGCCTGCTGTACGTGGGGATCTTCGTGCTGACCCTGTGCTCCGAATTCCCGGTGCTGGGCAAGAAAGGCGCCGACGCCGGCCAGCCGGTCGAGAAAGAAAAATGGGGCATCGGCGTGCTGTTCCTGTCGATCGCCGCGCTGTGCTACATCCTCGGCCAGCTGGGCTTCATTCAGTGGGTGCCTGAGTACGCCACCAAGTCGTTCAACATGGACATCGGCCAGGCCGGTAAGCTGGTGAGCGACTTCTGGACCTCTTACATGGTCGGTATGTGGGTGTTCAGCTTCATCCTGCGCTTCTTCGATCTGCAGCGCATCGTGACCGTGCTGGCCGCACTGGCTACCGGCGCGATGTACCTGTTCGTCAGCACCGACAACCCGGAGCACCTGGGCTACTACATCATGGCCCTGGGCTTCGTTTCCAGCGCCATCTACACCACGCTGATCACCCTCGGCTCGCTGCAGACCAAGGTCTCCTCGCCGAAGCTGGTCAACTTTATCCTGACCTGCGGCACCATCGGCACCATGCTGACCTTCGTGGTTACCGGCCCGATCGTGGCGAAAGGCGGCGCGCACGCGGCGCTGACCACCGCCAACGGCCTGTATTTGGCGGTGTTCGTGATGTGCCTGCTGCTGGGCTTCGTGACCAAGCACCGCAGCCACGGCCACGTGACGCACTGATTTCTTCGCATCAAAGACATCAGGGGCGCCCGCAAGGCGCCCTTTTTTTGCGCCTTAGCGCCGAAAATCCACCGTTTCATCCTGCTGCAGATGCAGCGTGGTTTCCGCCGGCCGCGTTTCGGCGATCACCGCCCCCTGGCGGATCGAGTAGCGCACCGGCGTCTGGCGGCGCACCGCGTCGAAGCCGCTTTCCGCCGGCAGGATCACCAGGTTGGCGCTGTTGCCGGCCGCCAGGCCGTAGTCGCTCAGGTTAAGGGTGCGCGCGCTGTGGCTGGTGATCAGCTTCAGCCCGTCGTCGATCTGGCCATAGCCCATCAGCTGGCACACGTGCAGCCCCATATGCAGCACCTGCAGCATGTTGGCGGTGCCGAGCGGATACCAGGGATCGAACACGTCGTCGTGGCCGAAGCAGACGTTGATCTCCGCCTCCAGCATCTCCTTCACCCGCGTTACGCCGCGCCGTTTCGGGTAGCTGTCGAAACGGCCCTGCAGGTGAATGTTCACCAGCGGATTGGCGACGAAGTTGATGCCGGACATTTTCAGCAGGCGGAACAGCCGCGAGGCGTAAGCGCCGTTGTAAGAGTGCATCGCCGTGGTGTGGCTGGCGGTGACTTTCGCCCCCATCTCCAGCTTCAGCGCCAGCGCCGCCACGGTCTCGACGAAGCGCGATTGCTCGTCGTCGATCTCATCGCAGTGCACATCCACCAGCCGATCGTATTTTTGCGCCAGCGCAAACGCCTTATGCAGCGACTCCACGCCGTACTCGCGGGTGAATTCGAAATGCGGAATGGCGCCCACCACGTCGGCCCCCAGCCGCAGCGCCTCTTCAAGCAGCGCTTCGCCGTTGGGGTAGGAAAGGATCCCCTCCTGCGGGAAGGCGACAATCTGCAGCGTCACCCAGGGCGCCACCTCCTGTTTCACCTCCAGCATGGCGCGCAGCGCGGTCAGCGTGGGATCGGAAACGTCGACGTGGGTGCGCACATACTGCACGCCGTTGGCGATCTGCCACTTGAGCGTTTGCCAGGCGCGCTGTTTGACGTCTTCATGGGTCAGCAACGCTTTGCGTTCGGCCCAGCGCTCAATGCCCTCGAACAGCGTGCCGGACTGGTTCCAGGCCGGCTGACCGGCGGTTTGCGTGGTATCCAGGTGAATATGCGGTTCGACGAACGCCGGCAGCGCCAGCCCGCCCTGCGCATCCAACACGTCGCTGCGCCACTCCTGCCCTTCCGGCTGCGGCACCAGATGCGCGATGCGCCCCTGCTCAATCGCCAGTTGCCACAATCCTTCATGCCCGCTTAAACGCAGGTTATCGATAAACTTCAATGGACGTTTCGCCACCCTTCACCTCTGCCGTTGCGCTGGTTTTCTTCATCATACTGGCAGCGGATCGCGCTGACAAAGTCACCGTTGCCTGCCTACCCCCTGCGTTTACTCCCTGCGGGGTAGTTTGCATGCAAACTGACTCGCTTCAGCTAAAGGTGAATAAAATCCGCAACTTATCAAAAAACGTGAAAAATCATCCATATACCACATTAGAGGTATATGAGAGCGTGATTGATTTGCATCAATAAATTGCCCATCGGGAGAGATAAGGTAAGCCTAGGAAACCAGAATTTTGAGGCAATAATGAGCAGAGTCAAACTTGCCGTCGTCGGCAATGGCATGGTCGGCCACCGGTTCATCGAAGATCTGTTGGATAAAGCAGACAAAGACCAGTTCGAAATCACCGTATTTTGCGAAGAGCCGCGCATCGCTTACGATCGCGTGCACCTCTCTTCCTACTTCTCGCACCACACCGCCGAAGAGCTGTCGCTGGTACGCGAAGGCTTTTACGAAAAACACGGCGTGAAGGTGCTGGTCGGCGAGCGCGCCATCACCATCAATCGCGACGAGAAGGTCATCCACTCCAACACCGGCCGCACCGTCTATTACGACAAGCTGATCATGGCCACCGGTTCCTATCCGTGGATCCCGCCGATTAAAGGTTCGGATAGCCAGGACTGCTTCGTTTACCGCACCATCGAAGACCTGAACGCCATCGAAGCCTGCGCGCGCCGCAGCAAACGCGGTGCGGTGGTCGGCGGCGGGCTGTTGGGGCTGGAAGCCGCCGGCGCGCTGAAAAGTCTGGGGGTGGAAACACACGTGATCGAGTTCGCCCCGATGCTGATGGCCGAACAGCTCGACCCGATGGGCGGTGACCAGCTGCGCCGCAAGATCGAGCGCATGGGCGTCAAAGTACACACCGGCAAAAATACCCAGGAGATCGTCAACGGCGGCGGCACCGCGCGCAAAACCATGCATTTCGCCGACGGCAGCCTGCTGGAAGTGGATTTCATCGTGTTCTCCACCGGCATCCGCGCCCAGGACAAGCTGGCGCGCCAGTGCGGGCTGGAGATTGGCCGCCGCGGCGGCATCGCCATCAACGACAGCTGTCAGACGTCGGATCCGGACGTCTACGCCATCGGTGAGTGCGCCGCCTGGCGCGATCGCACCTTCGGCCTGGTGGCGCCGGGTTACAAAATGGCGCAGGTGGCCGTCGATCACTTGCTGGGCCGCGAAAACGGCTTCCAGGGCGCCGACATGAGCGCCAAGCTGAAGCTGCTGGGCGTGGACGTCGGCGGCATCGGCGATGCTCACGGCCGCACCGAGGGCGCCCGCAGCTACGTTTATCTGGATGAAAGCAAAGAAGTCTACAAACGCATCGTGGTCAGCGCCGACAACAAAACCCTGCTCGGCGCGGTGCTGGTGGGCGACACCAGCGATTACGGCAACCTGCTGCAGCTGGCGTTGAACGGCATCGAGCTGCCGGAAAACCCGGACGGCCTGATCCTGCCGGCTCATGCGGGCAGCAAACCGGCCATCGGCGTGGATTCGCTGCCGGAAAGCGCGCAGATCTGCTCCTGCTTCGACGTCAGCAAAGGCGACATCATCCAGGCGGTCAACAAAGGCTGCCACACCGTGGCGGCGCTGAAGGCCGAAACCAAGGCCGGCACCGGCTGCGGCGGCTGCATCCCGCTGCTCACCCAGGTGTTGAACGCCGAGCTGAGCAAGCAAGGCATCGAGGTCAACCATCACCTGTGCGAACACTTCGCCTACTCGCGCCAGGAGCTGTTCCACCTGATCCGCGTCGAAGGCATCAAGTCGTTCGAGGCGCTGCTGGCCAAATACGGCAAAGGCTACGGCTGCGAAGTGTGTAAGCCGACCGTCGGCTCGCTGCTGGCTTCTTGCTGGAACGAATACATCCTCAAGCCGCAGCATACGCCGCTGCAGGATACCAACGACAACTTCCTCGGCAATATCCAGAAAGACGGCACCTACTCGGTGATCCCGCGCTCCGCCGGCGGCGAAATCACCCCGGACGGCCTGCTGGCCATCGGCCAGATCGCCAAGGAGTATAACCTCTACACCAAAATGACCGGTTCGCAGCGCATCGGCATGTTCGGCGCGCAGAAAGACGATCTGCCGGCCATCTGGCGCAAGCTGCTCGCCGCCGGCTTTGAAACCGGCCACGCGTATGCCAAGGCGCTGCGCATGGCGAAAACCTGCGTCGGCAGCACCTGGTGCCGCTACGGCGTCGGCGACAGCGTCGGCTTCGGCGTCACGCTGGAGCATCGCTACAAAGGCATCCGCACCCCGCACAAAATGAAGTTCGGCGTCTCGGGCTGCACCCGTGAATGCGCCGAAGCGCAGGGCAAGGACGTCGGCATCATCGCCACCGAGAACGGCTGGAACCTGTACGTCTGCGGCAACGGCGGCATGAAACCGCGCCACGCCGATCTGCTGGCCGCCGACCTCGATCGCGAGACCCTGGTGCGCTACCTCGACCGCTTCATGATGTTCTATATCCGCACCGCCGATAAGCTGCAACGCACCTCGGTGTGGCTGGAGAGCCTGGAAGGCGGCATCGATTACCTGCGCAAGGTGATCATCGACGACAAGCTCGGCATCAACGACCAGCTGGAAGCGGAGATCGCCCGCCTGCGCGATGCGGTGATCTGCGAGTGGAAAGAGACCGTCGAGCACCCGGAAACGCAGCTGCGCTTCGCCCACTTCGTCAACAGCCCGCTGCGCGATCCGAACGTGCAGGTGGTGGCCGAACGCGACCAGCACCGCCCGGCGCGCCCTGACGAGCGCATTCCCGTCACCCTGATCGATACCGAGGAGAGCCACGCATGAGCCAGTGGATTACCGTTTTTCCCGTCGCCGACATTCTGCCCGGCACCGGCGTGTGCGCCCTGATCGGCGATCGGCAGGTGGCGGTGTTCCGCCCCTATGCCGACGAGCAGGTGTTCGCCATCAGCAATATCGACCCTTTCGCCCAGGCCAGCGTGCTGTCGCGCGGCCTGATCGCCGAGCATCAGGGCGAGCTGTGGGTCGCCAGCCCGCTGAAGAAACAGCATTTCCGCCTGTACGACGGCCACTGTCTGGAAGACGACAGCCGTTCCGTCGCCAGCTTCGCCAGCCGGGTGGTCGACGGCATCGTGCAAGTCGCGGCATAACCTTTCGGGAGGCAACATGTTTACCGACACGATCAACAAATGCGCCGCCAACGCGGCGCGCATCGTCCGCCTGGCGAAGGAGAGCCCGCTCGGCTTTTGGATCAGCTCGGCGATGGCGGGCGCCTACGTCGGCCTCGGCATCATCCTGATCTTCACCCTCGGCAACCTGGTCGACCCAAGCGTGCGGCCGCTGGTGATGGGCGCCACCTTCGGCATCGCGCTGACGCTGGTGATCATCGCCGGTTCCGAGCTGTTCACCGGCCATACGATGTTCCTGACGCTCGGCGTCAAGGCCGGCACCATCCGCCAAAGCCAAATGTGGGCGGTGCTGCCGCAAACCTGGCTCGGCAACCTGCTCGGCTCGGTGCTGGTGGCGCTGATGTATTACTACGGCGGCGGCAGCCTGCTGCCGGTGGATACCAGCCTGGTGCACAGCGCCGCGCTGGCGAAAACCACCGCGCCGGCCGAAGTGCTGTTCTTCAAGGGCGTATTGTGCAACTGGCTGGTCTGCCTGGCGATTTGGATGGCGATCCGCGTCGAAGGCGCCGCCAAATTCATCGCCATCTGGTGGTGCCTGCTGGCCTTTATCGCCTCGGGTTACGAACACTCCGTCGCCAACATGACGCTGTTCGCCCTCTCCTGGTTCGGCAACCACAGCGAGGCCTACACCCTCGCCGGCATTGGCCACAACCTGCTGTGGGTGACGCTGGGCAACATCCTGTCCGGCTCGGTGCTGATGGGCCTGGGGTATTGGTACGCTACGCCGCGCGCCGAACGCCCGCAGGCGGCGAAAGCCGCCGCACGTCAGACCGCCTGAGTTTTCGGGGGCGCATTTCGCCCCCACACTGATTCTCCCGAGGAGTGCCGATGGACTACCTGCCGATTTTCTGCCAACTGCAACACAAAGCCTGCCTGCTGGTGGGCGGCGGCGAGATCGCCGAACGCAAGGCGCGCCTGCTGCTGGACGCCGGCGCGGCGCTGACCGTCAACGCCCTGGCATTCAGCCCACAGTTCCACCACTGGGCTGAAAAAGGCCTGCTGACGCTGGCCGAGGGCGAATTCAGCCCGGCCCTGCTGGCGGAAAAATGGCTGGTGATCGCCGCTACCGACCGGCTGGAAGTCAACGCACTGGTGTATCAGTGCGCCAACCAGCAGCGGGTGTTCTGCAACGTGGTGGACGATCCAAAACGCGCCAGCTTTATCATGCCGTCGATCATCGACCGTTCGCCGATCATGGTGGCGGTGTCCTCCGGCGGCAAAGCGCCGGTGCTGGCGCGGCTGCTGCGCGAGAAGCTGGAAGCGATGCTGCCGCAGCACCTCGGCAAGCTGGCCCAGCTGGGCGGCTCGCTGCGGCAGCGGGTAAAACAACGCTTCAGCAGCCTCGGCGCGCGCCGTCGCTTCTGGGAACGGTTATTCGCCCACGATCGGCTGGCGCAGTCGCTGGCCAACGACGACGCCGCGCTGGCCGAACGCCAGCTCGAGCAGCTGTTCAGCGAACGGCCGGAAGATCGCGGTGAAGTGGTGCTGGTGGGCGCCGGGCCGGGCGATGCCGGCTTGCTGACGCTGAAAGGGCTGCAGCAGATCCAGCAGGCCGACGTGGTGGTTTATGACCGGCTGGTCTCCGAAGAGATCATGACGCTGGTGCGCCGCGACGCCGAACGCATCTTCGTCGGCAAACGCGCCGGCCACCACTGCGTGCCGCAAGAGCAAATCAACCAAATCCTGCTGCAGCAGGCGCTGCAAGGCAAACGCGTGGTGCGCCTGAAGGGCGGCGATCCCTTTATCTTCGGCCGCGGCGGCGAAGAGCTGGAGACGCTGGCGGACGCCAACGTGCCGTTCTCGGTGGTGCCGGGCATTACCGCCGCCTCCGGCTGTTCCGCCTACAGCGGCATCCCGCTCACCCACCGCGACCATGCGCAGAGCGTGCGCCTGGTGACCGGCCACGCCAAGGCCGACGGCGGATTGGACTGGGCGACGCTGGCCGCCGGGCAGCAGACGCTGGTGTTCTATATGGGGCTAACGCAGGCAGCGGAGATCCAGCGCCAGCTGATCGCACACGGCTTGCCGGCCGCCACACCGGTAGCGCTGGTGGAAAACGGCACGTCCTGCCGCCAGCGGGTGATCGAAGGCGAGCTCGGCCAACTGGGCGCCTTGTCCCTGCAGGCCGCCAGCCCCAGCCTGATCATCGTCGGCAGCGTGGTCAGCCTGCGCAGCAAGCTCAATTGGTTCGCCAGCGAGGAACCGCCCGCCGGCCTGGCGCAAATGGCGTGATACCGACGTAAAAAAAGCGGCCTTTGGCCGCTTTTTCTATTCGCGCCGGCGTTACGCCTGCGGCGGTACGAAACCGACGGCCTGATAGACCTTCGCCAGGGTTTCCTGCGCGCGCGCGCGGGCCTTGGCGGCGCCGTCGCGCATCACCTGCTGCAGATAGGCTTCGTCGTTGCGGAAGCGGTGGTAGCGCTCCTGCAGCTCACCCAGCATGCCGGAGACGGCTTCCGCCACCGCGCCTTTCAGGTGGCCGTACATCTGGCCTTCGAACTCGGCTTCCAGCTGCGCGATGCTCTTGCCGGTCACGCCGGCGAGGATATCCAGCAGGTTGGAGACGCCCGCCTTGTTGACCACGTCGTAACGCACGACTGGCGGCTCTTCCGAGTCGGTCATTGCGCGTTTGATCTTCTTGGTCACCGCTTTCGGATCTTCCAGCAGGCCGATCACGTTGTTGCGGTTGTCGTCCGACTTGGACATCTTCTTGGTCGGCTCCTGCAGCGACATGACGCGCGCGCCGGATTTAGGAATGAACGGCTCAGGCACTTTGAACACGTCGCCGTACAGCGCGTTAAAACGCTGGCCTACGTCGCGGCTCAGTTCCAGATGCTGTTTCTGGTCTTCGCCCACCGGCACCTGATTGGTTTGATACAGCAGGATATCGGCCGCCATCAGCACCGGATAGCTGAACAGCCCGGCGTTGATGTTCTCCGCGTAGCGCGCGGATTTGTCCTTGAACTGCGTCATGCGGCTCAGTTCGCCGAAATAGGTGTAACAGTTCAGCACCCAGCTCAGCTGCGTGTGCTCAGGCACGTGCGACTGCACGAAGATGGTGCTTTTTTCCGGATCGATACCGCAGGCCAGGTACAGCGCCAGCGTATCCAGCGTGGCCTTGCGCAGCTTCTCGGCGTCCTGGCGCACGGTGATGGCATGCAGATCGACGATGCAGTAGATGCAGTCGTAGTCGTCCTGCATCTGCACCCACTGACGCAGCGCACCCATGTAGTTGCCGATGGTCAGTTCGCCGGACGGCTGCGCGCCGCTAAATACGATGGGCTTACTCATGTTTAAATTTCCTGATTCTCTAAAGATGACAGCCCAAGAGCGGGCAACAAATCGGCGAAGCGCTCCAACACCCGATCGGGGTGGCTCAGGGCGATCGATTCGCCGTAGTTATAACCGTAGGTAAAGCCGACGCTCGGGCAACCGGCACCCTGCGCGGCTTGAATATCGTTGCGCGAGTCGCCGACGAACAGCAGTTCATGCGCCCGCAGCCCAAGCTTGCCGAGCACCAGGTACAGCGGCGCCGGATGCGGTTTCTTTTCCGTCACGTCGTCGCCGCCGATCACCAGCGAGAAATAGTCGCCAATGCCCAGCGCCGCCAGCAGCGGTGCCACGAACGGCGTCGGCTTGTTGGTCACCAATGCCATCGGGTAACCGTGCGCGGCCAGCCGGGCCAGCGTCTCTTGCACCTGCGGGAACAGGCGGCTGCCGCTGTCGACGGTCTGCGCGTAGAAATGGTCGAAGCGTTCACGCAGCCGGCTGCACTGCTCCGGCGTGCCTTCCGCTTCCGCCCAGCGCAGCGCGCGTTGCACCAGCACGTCGGCGCCGTTGCCGATCCAGGTGCCGACCCGTTCTTCACCCGCTTGCGGCAGGCCCGTCTCTTCCAGCGCCATATCGATGGCGGCTGCCAGACCCGGCGCGCTGTCGACCAGCGTGCCGTCCAGATCGAAGGCCAATGCGCGGATCGCGCCGAAATCAGCCATGGGTAACCTTCGCCAGCTCGCTGCGCATCTCGTCGATCACCTTGCGGTAGTCCGGCTGGCCAAAGATGGCGGAACCGGCGACGAACATATCGGCGCCCGCGGCGGCGATTTCGGCGATGTTGTCCACCTTCACCCCGCCGTCGACTTCCAGGCGGATATCGCGGCCGCTGTCGTCAATCAGCTTGCGCACCTGGCGCAGCTTGTCCAGAGTGCCGTGAATGAACGACTGGCCACCGAAGCCCGGGTTAACCGACATCAGCAGGATCACGTCGATTTTATCCATCACGTAATCGAGGTAGCTCAGCGGCGTGGCCGGGTTGAACACCAGGCCGGCTTTACAGCCGTGCTCTTTGATCAGCTGAATGGTGCGATCGACATGCTCGGAAGCTTCGGGGTGGAAAGAGATATAAGACGCGCCGGCCTTGGCGAAATCAGGCACGATGCGATCCACCGGCTTGACCATCAGGTGCACGTCAATCGGTGCGGTAATGCCGTAGTTGCGCAGCGCTTCGCACACCATCGGGCCGATGGTCAGATTGGGCACGTAGTGGTTGTCCATCACGTCGAAGTGCACCACGTCGCCGCCTGCGGCCAGCACGTTGGCGGTATCTTCACCTAACCGGGCAAAATCTGCCGACAGAATGGACGGGGCAATCAAAAACTTTTTCATCCGCTTCTCCAAACGTAGGGTCGAGTTGTTATGCGCCGGGGTGCCCCCGGCTTAGCGATACAGCGCCAAAAGCTCGTTCACTTTGCTGCGGCCGAGAATGTTGCGGCTGATCGTGCGGCGCGCTTTCACCACATACAGCGCGGCATGCTGGTACCAGTCGCGCGTCAGCTCGGTATCGTGATTGGAGATCAATACCGGTACCTGGCTCTCTACCGAGAGCTGGTGCGCCAGATGCGCCAGGCTCTGCTGATCGGCGATGCTGAAGCTGTTGGTGTGGTAGGCGGTGAAATTCGCCGTCGCCGACAGCGGCGCATAAGGCGGATCGCAATACACCACGGCGCCGGCCACGGCCTTCGCCATGGTATCGCGGTAATGCTCGCAGACAAAAGTGGCATTGCGCGATTTTTCAGCAAACCAGTAGAGCTCTTCTTCCGGGAAGTACGGTTTCTTGTACCGGCCAAACGGCACGTTGAACTCGCCGCGCAGGTTATAGCGGCACAGGCCGTTATAGCAGTGGCGGTTCAGGTACAGGAACAGCAGCGCCCGGCGGTAAGGCTCGGTGCTAGTATTGAACTCTTCTCGCAGCAGGTAAAACTGATCCGAGTTATTGAATTCATCGGCGAAAAGCGTGCGGGCATCGCGCACGAAGTCATCCGTGCGCAGCTTAACGATGTTATACAGGTTGATAAGATCGCTATTGATGTCGGCGAGAATGTAGGCGTCGTAATCCGTATTCAGAAAGACGGATCCCGCACCCACGAAGGGCTCGATTAAGCAGTCTCCCGCCGGCAGATGGCGACGAATCTCATCTACCAGCGGGTATTTTCCACCAGCCCATTTTAAAAAAGCGCGGTTTTTCTTCATGCCGTCAATTAGCTACTTATACAATTCAGAGCGGCGGATTGTACTCTGTTTCAGACAGCACATCAGCGCACAAATTTAAATGATTTATTTTTTAAGATCTTGCTGCACTTGGTGTACAGGTCGGACCCACGGTTTTTTCGCCTGCACATCCGCCGGCAACGAAGCAATGGCGCGCTTCGCTTCTGCGGAAGACGCATAGTTGCCGCTTACCAGCACGTACCACGGTTTGCCGTCACGCTTGGTGGCGTACACCAGGTAGTTCTGCAGCTTCTGCTGTTTGGCGTAGGCGTTCAGCGTATCGGAACGCGAAGCGCTGCTCAGCTGCAAGGTATAGTGGCTGCCTGGCGCAGACTGCAGCGAACTGCCGCTGCTGGCGACCGCTCCCGCTTTCGCGGTGGAAGACGGCTTGGCCGGCGGCGTATACACCGTGGTCGGTGATTTATGCTGCGTCGCGCTCGGCTTGGCGGCGGTTTTCGCCGGCGTTTTATGCTGTTGCTGCGCGGTGCCCTGCACAGGGCGAGTCGTTTCGCGCGCCGCGGCGCCGCTCATCACCGTCGCCGGTGCGGTCGGCAGCGTCGAGGCTGCGCCGGTCATGCCCTGGGTCGCGGCATCCACCTGCCCTTGCTGCTGCGACAGCGCATCCGCCATGTTGCCAGGCAGATCGACGCGCTGCTGCGCACCGCCCTGCTGAGGCTGAGTTTGCGCTTCGGTCGGCGTGCCGGAGATCGGCGGAACGCTGACGTTCTGCGGTTGCTGCGGCTGAGTCGCGCTCACGCCGTTGTTGTCATGGGTATCCGTGGTGCCGCCCGGCACGCCGTTATTGGCGGTAGTCAGCGACGAAGAACCGGACAGGTTGATATCGCGGGCCGCGCCGTTTTGCGCGCCGCTATCCTGAGCCGCTTCATGCTTGGTCGGCGCCTTCAAGGCGGAACCGATGCCGATAATCAGCAGCAACAGCACCAAAATGCCGATGCCGATCATCAAATGCTGGCGCGAAACGGCGAAGCGCGGCGCGGCGGCCGGCTTGCGCGAACGCGTAGGACGACGATCGCTGCTATCAGGTCTGAGATCGTCTTCCGGTTTAAACTCGTCCATCTGAAACCCTCCAACTAGAGGCAAAAGCCCACCACCGTAGACCTACCGTGGCACGGGCAGATTAACCCGATGATGGCAAAGCGACACCCGTCGTGCTCTGCTCACTGTATTAATATAGATGCAAATGGCGGCTAAGCCACTGTTACTTAGTCCGATTTAATTACGCTGCTGCTCAGGCAGGCAGGCGGCGATCGACGCCAACACCAGCTCATGCCCTACGCCGCCGCGCACTTCCGCCGCACCTATCGCGGTCGGCAGCACCAGACGCAGTTCACCCGCCAGCACTTTCTTGTCGCGCAGCATGTGCGGCAGATAGGATTCCGGCGTCATTTCCTGCGGCCCGCAGACCGGCAAGCCGGCGCGCAGCAGCAGCGCTTTGATGCGTTCGATATCTTCAACCGAGAACTGGCCGAGACGGCGCGCGGTTTCCGCCGCCATCACCATGCCCGCAGCCACCGCTTCGCCGTGCAGCCATACGCCGTAGCCCATTTCGGCTTCGATGGCGTGGCCGTAAGTATGGCCCAGATTCAGCAAGGCGCGCAGGCCGCTTTCGCGTTCGTCGGCGGCCACGACCTCGGCCTTCAGCTCGCAGCAGCGGCGGATACAGTACGCCAACGCCTGCATATCCAGCGCCATCAGCGCATCGATGTTGTTTTCCAACCAGACGAAGAACTCGCGATCGAGGATGATCCCGTATTTGATGACTTCAGCCAGGCCGGAAGAGAGTTCACGCGTCGGCAACGTTTTCAGGCAATCCAGATCAACCACCACCGAAGCGGGTTGATAGAAAGCGCCGATCATATTTTTGCCGAGCGGGTGGTTGACGGCGGTTTTGCCGCCTACGGAGGAGTCCACCTGCGACAACAGCGTGGTGGGAACCTGAATAAAGCGCACGCCGCGTTGATAGCACGCGGCGGCGAAGCCGGTCAGATCGCCGACCACGCCCCCGCCGAGGGCGATCAGCGTGGTATCGCGCCCGTGCGGTTTTTCAAGCAGCGCCGAAAACACCTGCTCCAACACCGCCAGAGATTTGTACTGCTCACCATCGGGAAGGATCACCTGATCCACCACGACGCCCCCCTGCTCCAGCACCTGCCGGACACGCTCCAGATAAAGCGGCGCCAGGGTCTGGTTGGTGACCAACATCGCTTGCTCACCCGCCTTCAACGGCATAAAAGAAGCCGGATCGTTAAACAATCCGGCGGCGATGGTAATCGGGTAGCTGCGCTCCCCAAGCGTTACAGTAATTCTCTCCATGTCGCGCTCAGTTCTCTGTATGGTGCGGCGGTGGTTGATCCCCGCAACCGCGGGGAACACAAATCAGTTTTCCGCATTGGCCGACGGCGAACGCGAAAATCGGCAATCAGTTGCTTTCCAGCATGTTGATGATCTGGTTGGCAACCACTTTAGCGCTCTGATCGTCGGTGCGGATGGTGACATCGGCAATCTCTTCATACAACGGATTGCGCTCTTTCGCCAAGGCTTCCAGCACTTCACGCGGCGGAGAATCAACCTGCAGCAGCGGGCGTTTTTTATCACGCTGGGTACGAGCCAGCTGCTTCTCGATCGTGGTTTCCAGATAGACCACCACGCCGCGCGCGGACAGACGGTTGCGCGTTTCGCGCGACTTCACCGAACCGCCGCCGGTCGCCAACACAATCCCTTGTTTTTCCGTCAGTTCATTAATGACTTTTTCTTCACGATCGCGGAAACCTTCTTCCCCTTCCACGTCGAATACCCAGCCCACGTCAGCTCCGGTACGTCGCTCAATTTCTTGATCGGAGTCGAAGAACTCCATATTGAGTTGCTGAGCTAACTGACGGCCAATAGTGCTTTTGCCGGCACCCATAGGCCCAACCAGAAAGATATTGCGTTTCTCTGCCATGTTTTTCGGTATTACTAAGACAATTCGTTAATGTTAACCCGCCCCGCCAATCAAATCAGCGGCGGGACCTAAACTGAAACCTCATGAGCGATAGTGCGAGATCAGACGAAAAATTATCTCAACACTCTTGGTAGTTTGGCAACCGAATAAATCGCAATCCACGCCGCGGGAGGGAAACCATATGTTTTTAACGGCGTCTTGACGCTAACAAAAAACCTCGGTGCTCAATTCGGTAACCCTTGTAAGCTAAATCGGCCGCAGCGTCAAACGCAGATCCCCCCAAGGGGATAAAAAAGTGTATCTGCTCATCAACTTTAGGAGATTTGCCGCCCGGCCGACAGGCAGCCGCTTATCCCTTAATCAGGGTCGGCGTAATGAAGATCACCAGCTCGCGTTTTTTCTGTTGCGCGCCGCTTTGCCGGAACAAGCCCCCCAGCAGTGGTGCATCGCCCAATCCCGGCACCTTGTCCGCCGTCTTGCCGCTATGCCGTTGAAAAATGCCACCGAGCACCAGGGTTTCGCCGTTTTTCACCGTGATCTGCGTCTTAATCTCCTGTTTATCGATGGTCAGCGCTTCCCCCGCGCCCCGGCTGATGGCGCGCCCCGGCATATTTTGGCTGATGTGCAGCGTCAGCGTGATGCGTCCGTCCGGCAACACCTTGGGCGTCACCTCCATGCCCAGCACCGCCTCTTTGAACTCGATCGCGGTCGCACCGCTGGCGCCGCTCGACACTTCGTAAGGGATCTCGGTTCCCTGTTTGATACTGGCGGTTTGCAGATGCGCCGTCAGCAGGCGCGGGCTGGCGATGATCTCCACCTGATTCTCCTGCTCCAGCGCCGTCAGTTCGAGGCTTAGCAAACGCCCGCTGATGCGCGCCAGGTGGAAACCGGCGTTCACCGCGCTGCGCTCCAGCGGCAGGTTGACGCCGAGATTGCCCGGCCGCAGCGGCCGCGTCGGCCTGTCGTCGGGCGCCAATCCCCAACGCACGCCGAGTTCACGCAGGCTTTCGCTGTTGATGGTCACGATATGCGCCGCCAGCTGCACCTGTGCCAGCGGCGCGTCCATTTCCGTCACCCGTTTTTTCAACTGCGCCAGGATTGGCGCGGTGTCGCGCAGCAGCAGCGTATTGGTGCGCTTATCCGCCAGCACGCTGCCACGCTCGCTGAGCAAGGTGCCGCGTTGGTCATTGAGGCTTTCGGCAATCTCCGCCGCATCGCCGTTTTGTAACGTCAGGGTGAGGCTGTGCAGCGGTTGCCGCTGCGCCAGCGCTTCTCGCTGCTGTTTTTTTTCCTGCGCGTCCGGCTCCGGGGCGATCAGCATCACGCCCCCCTCCCGCGTCATCGTCAGCTTGCCCATACGCAGAGTCAGCGCCAGCGCCTGAGGCCAGGGCACATTCTCCAGCCGCAGCGTCAGGTTGCCGCTCGCGCCGGGCGCGGCGATCAGGTTCATCTGCCGATAATCCGCCAGCGCCTGCAGGATGACCGTCACCGGCGCATCCTGAAACTCCAGGGAAACCTGCTGTTTATCCTGCGCCTGCGCGGCGCCGAGCGCCAGGCACCACAGCGCCACGCCCAATCCAGCGCGTCCTTTCATGGTTTGCCATCCTTGTTGTTGTCCATCATGAGCGAGATGTCGCCCTGGCTCGCCGGGCAATCCGGTTCGGCCGCCAGCGCCGTTAACGTCAGGCTGCGCGCCTGCACCTGCGTCACCTGCCAGCGCTCGGCCAGCACCCGCTGCTGCGGCCGCAGGCGTAGCCATTGCCCCGCCGGCGTCACCACCCAGCCATAGCGCAGCGCCGGGTGCCCGATGACGCCTTTCAGTCGCCAGCCCGCCGGCGATGCCTCCGTTTGGGCACAAGCAGGCAGCGGAGGCGGCGCAAACGGATCGCGCGGCTCAGCGCATAAGGCCCACGGCCATAGCAGCCACCACCAACGGCCAGGTCTTTTACTCATCGGCCTGCTCCTCGGCGGCATCCTGTAAAACCAACCGCGCCGTCATGCCCTGCGGCGGTGTCTCCACGCTCAGCTGCTGGAGGCGCAAATCGGCGGGCAGCGCCTCCAGCAGCACCAGCAAACCGGCGTAGTCAATGCGCAAGCTCAGCGTTTGCCGCGGCGGTTTTTCCTGCCGCTGCCAGCGCAACAGGGCGCCCCCCGCTCGTTGCAGCACGCTCGCCAGATCGCCGGTGGCGATCGGCGCAAGCGGCGCCGCAGGGATAGCGGTTTGCGGCACCTCGTCCAGTTGGCGTTGCACCATAGCGATCTGTTGCAACAGGCGCTGTTGCCGCTCCGCCGCGCTTTCCCGCTGACGCCATTCGTCTTGCAGCATCCAGCCGCCGCCCAACAGCGCCAACGCGCCGATGCCCAGCCCTTGCGCCACCAGCAATAGCCAACCCGGCAAGCTCAGCCAGAAGCGCAGCCCGGATGACAAACGGCTATCCATCACGCCCCCAGCGCGCCGCCAGGTGAAAGGAGTACAGGCCGTCTTCGCGTTGCGCCACCTCCGCCAAACGCAGCCGTGGCAACGCAGGCATCCCCGCCAGCCGTCGTTCGAACTGCGTGATGGCCGCAGGAGAGCGGCTCAATCCACGCAGCCGCAGGCCGTTCACCGCATCGCTGTCCAGCGCCGTGAGCCACAGCAGGGGAGGAACGCTGGAGGATAATTGCTGCAGCAGCTGCAAATAACGCCGGTTATGTTGGGCGTTGCTCGCCTGCCGTTCGGCGCGGACGCTGTGCAGCGCTCGCTGCGCCCGCTCTTGCTGCTGCTGGCGGACGAGCAACGTCAATGCCGCCAAATCTTCACCCAGCATCGCCAGCCGCGCCTGCCGCTGCGCCTGTTGATGCCGCAGCTGGCCGGCGATCAGGAACAGTGCCAACAGCAGCGCCGCTACCTGCAACAGCAGCACGCCCAGCCAGAAATAGCCGCGCCGCCGCTCGCGGCGCTGGCGCCAGGGCAGAAAGTTGACCTGATACATCAGCGATCCTCCTCGCGCAGCGCCAGACCACCGGCCAACGCGAACGCCGAAGGATGCGCAGGCAACGGCGGACGCAGCTGCGTGAAGGCGCTGAGCGGCGACCAACCAAGGCAACCGGCGGGCAAGGCTCCCGCCAGCACGCCGCCGGCATAGACCGGCCGATCGTCGCCCACCGGCATCTGGGCTTGCAGCGCCCGCAGCGCCTGCGCGTCATCGTCGCCCGGCGCCAGACCAAAAGCGAACGCGCCGTCGGCCGGCGCCACCCACAGCCATTCTCGTTCGAGACGGTGCATCAGCCCCGCAGCGGGCGGCACGCCTGCCGCCGTCGCCATCATCCGCAGCGCACAGGGGGTGATATCGACCGCTTGCGGATGCAGGCCAGCCTGACGCAGACAATGCAGCCACTGCTGCAGCTCCTGCCGCCGCGCAGCGGTCAACAGCAGCGCCGCCTCATCCGCCGGCGCGGCGCGATAGTCGAGCACCAGCGTCTGGCCGTCGAGCGGGAACTGCTTCAAACCGTGGCCACCGATATAGTCGCTGCGTTCCGGCTCGCGCAGCCGCGCGTCCGGCTTCGTCATGCGCTGCTGCAACACGCGCTGCGCCGGCAGAGCAATGCGTAAGGAAATATGTCGCGGCAGCTGGACGCGCCATTGCCGCAGCGCCCGGACCAGGAATTCGGAAGGTTCCAGGCAGCCATCGCGCAAAACCGCCTGCGGCAGCGCCTGCTGCCACCAGTGGCGCAACTGCCAGCCGTTGCGGCGGCGTTGGGCCGCCACCGCCCGCACGCAGTCGATTTGTATATCCAGCCCTACCTGCCATGCTTGAGGGAACATGTTTCGCAAGCCTCCATAACATCAGATGATAAAAGAACATATCCATGTCGCAGGCTTGCCTTTATACTACCGCGCGGTTGTTTATAAACTGCCCAAATGACTTAGAAATGGGAAATCTCAGGTGAAGTTCGTAAAGTATTTTCTAATCCTTGCAGTATGTTGCATCGTGCTGGGAGCAGCCTCGATTTTTGGCTTGTACAAATATGTCGAGCCACAGCTGCCCGACGTCGCAACGCTGAAAGATGTGCGGCTGCAGATACCGATGCAGGTCTACAGCGCCGATGGCGAACTGATCGCCCAATACGGCGAGAAGCGCCGCATTCCGCTGAAACTGGATCAAATTCCGCCGGTGATGGTGCACGCATTCATCGCCACCGAAGACAGCCGCTTCTATGATCACCACGGCGTCGATCCGGTCGGCATCTTCCGCGCCGCCTCCATCGCGCTGGTCTCCGGCCACGCTTCACAGGGGGCCAGTACCATTACCCAACAGCTGGCGCGTAACTTCTTCTTAAGCCCGGAACGCACCCTGATGCGTAAAATCAAGGAAGCTTTCCTGGCGGTGCGCATCGAGCAGATGCTCACCAAAGATGAAATCCTTGAGCTGTATCTGAACAAGATCTATCTGGGTTACCGCGCCTACGGCGTGGGTGCCGCCGCGCAGGTCTATTTCGGCAAAGACGTCAGCCAGCTGACCCTGAGCGAAATGGCGACCATCGCCGGCCTGCCGAAAGCGCCGTCCACCTTCAACCCGCTCTATTCGCACGATCGCGCCGTTGCCCGTCGCAACGTGGTGCTGTCGCGCATGCTGGACGAACACTACATCACGCAGGCGCAGTACGATCAGGCGCGTTCTGAAGATCTGGTCGCCAATTACCATGCGCCGGAAATCAGCTTCTCCGCGCCGTATCTCTCCGAGATGGTGCGTCAAGAGATGATCAAGCGCTACGGTGAAAACGCCTATACCGACGGTTACAAGGTTTACACCACCGTCACCAAACGGCTGCAGCTGGCGGCGCAGGAGTCGGTGCGCAACAACGTGCTGGCCTATGACATGCGCCACGGCTATCGCGGCCCGTCCAACGTGTTGTGGAAAGTCGGCGAAGCGGCCTGGGATCGCAAACAGATTGTCGACTCGCTGAAAAACCTGCCGAACTACGGCCCGCTGGCGCCGGCGGTAATCACCGCCGCCAACCCGCAGGAAGCGACGGCGATGCTGGCCGACGGCAGCAGCATTGCCCTGCCGATGGCGACCATGCGCTGGGCGCGGCCATATCGCTCAGACACTCAGCAAGGCCCAACGCCGAAACGCGTCACCGACGTGGTACAGGCCGGCCAGCAGGTGTGGGTGCGCAAAGTGAACGACGCCTGGTGGCTGTCGCAGGTGCCGGACGTCAACTCGGCGCTGGTCTCGATCAACCCGAACGACGGCGCGGTGAAAGCGCTGGTCGGCGGCTTCGATTTCAACCAGAGCAAATTCAACCGCGTCACGCAGGCACTGCGCCAGGTAGGTTCGAACATCAAACCGTTCCTGTACACCGCCGCGATGGATAAAGGCCTGACGCTGGCCACCATCCTGAACGACTTGCCGATCACCCGTTGGGATGCCGGCGCCGGCACCGACTGGCGGCCGAAGAACTCGCCGCCGACTTACGACGGCCCGATTCGTCTGCGGCAGGGGCTGGGGCAATCGAAGAACGTGGTGATGGTGCGCGCGATGCGCGCGATGGGCGTCGACTACGCGGCGGAATATCTGCAGCGCTTCGGCTTCCCGGCGCAGAATATCGTGCATACCGAATCGCTGGCGCTGGGTTCCGCCTCCTTCACCCCGATGCAGCTGGTGCGCGGCTACGCGGTGCTGGCGAACGGCGGTTACCTGGTCGATCCGTACTTCATCACCAAAATTGAAGATGACAACGGCAATACGGTGTTCGAAGCCAAACCGAAAGTGGTGTGCAGCAGTTGCAACCTGCCGGTGATCTACGGCGACACCCACCGCTCGGCGGTGCTGTCCGACGACAACATCGAAAACGTCGCCACCTCGCAGGAAGGCAACAACAGCACGGTGCCGATGCCGCAGCTGGAGCAGGTTACCCCGGCTCAGGTACAGCAGGACGGCGACCAACAGTATGCGCCGCACGTCATCAGCACACAGCTGGCCTTCCTGATCCACGACGCGCTGAACAGCAACATCTTCGGCGAACCGGGTTGGATGGGTACCGCCTGGCGCGCCGGGCGCGATCTGAAGCGTCATGACATCGGCGGCAAAACCGGTACCACCAACAGTTCCAAAGACGCCTGGTTCTCCGGCTATGGCCCGGATACCGTGACCTCGGTGTGGATCGGTTTCGACGATCACCGCCGCGATCTGGGCCGGTCGACGGTATCCGGCGCCATCCCGGATCAAATTTCCGGCGGCGAAGGCGGTGCCAAGAGCGCCCAGCCGGCGTGGGACGACTTCATGAAGACCGCGCTGGAAGGCATCCCGGAGCAAAAAGTCACGCCGCCGCCTGGCATCATCAGCGTCACCATCGACAAGAGCAGCGGCAAGCTCTCTGGCGGCGGCGGCGGCAGCCGTTCCGAGTACTTCATCGAAGGAACTCAGCCGACGGACTACCCATCGCGCGATACCGGCACCACGTTGACCGATCCGGGCGGTGAAAGCCACGAGCTGTTCTGATCGAAAAGGGCCAGAGAAATCTGGCCCTTTTTTTGTTCGGCGCGAAGCGTATCAGCGCGAAGCGCGCAAAAACGCCTCGGAGAGGAACAGCGCGCTGACGTTGCGCGCCTCACGGAAATCCGGTTCCGCCAGCAGCGCCATCATGTTGGCGATCGGCCAGCGCACCTGCGGCAGGGGCTCCGGCTCATCCCCTTCCAGGCTCTGCGGATAGAGATCGTGCGCCAGCACGATATTCATTTTGCTGGAAAAGTAGGATGGCGCCATCGTCAGCTTGCTGAGAAAATCAAAGCGCTTCGCGCCGAATCCCACCTCTTCCATCAGCTCGCGGTTGGCCGCCTCCAGCACGCCCTCACCGGGATCAATCAGCCCTTTCGGGAACCCCAGCTCATAGGATTCGGTGCCCACCGCATATTCGCGGATCAGCAGCAGATCATCGCCAATCACCGGCACGATCATTACCGCTTCGCGATCCGAAGGCCGCATGCGCTCATACACCCGCCGAACCCCGTTGCTGAATTCCAAATCGACCGACTCGACGTTGAACAAACGCGAACGCGCGACGGTTTCCACTTTCAGAATTTTAGGTTTTTGCAGGTGTTTATCCATGATTGCCTCAAAAAGGTTACCCAGACGGGGACGGGGCAACCGAAATAATGATTGGCGTAACGCACGGCTCGTAGGCGCTCAAACGCTGACCAAATTCGATCCTGATCACATTGTGCGTTAAGGGCAAGCTCCGCCGCAACGCGCATGAGCAGTAATTTACTTTCTTTTAACAAGCGTAGCCAGCGGCCGGCGATTTTCCGTACTGATTCAGCAAACAGCGTGCAAGAAAATAGGATAATGCCGATATCGACGGCAGAGGCCGGTTGCTAGTATCACGCAGGCAAGAATCAGTGATAAAATGGCCTTGCGTCATGAAGGAATGAGATCCAGAGCGAGAATCTGTTTGTTCCCTCATTAGTTCTGGGTGCCTCCTGGCGGTTTACTCCGTATAATATTCAGCTTTTCATCAGGTTGGCGAAATTCACGGTGTGAGATGGGGATTGCATGAGCACAATAGTGTTGATATTGGCCTTAGTGCTTGTCTGCCTGATTGCCGCTGGCCTGTACCTGTGGTTCAAGGCGCGCAACCCGTCGGCGCTGGCGCACGCGCTGCCGTTTATCAAACCAGCCCACCGCAAGCTGACCGACGAAGAGCGCGCCGCGGTCGAGTTCTATCTCAATCAGCAAAACAAGCTGAGCAACAAGCTGTTGCCCGGCGGCGGCGCTACCTTGCCCGCAGCCAAACTGGCGCTCACCCCGCAAAGCGATAACGTTTATCCCGTCACGCACGCCATCACCCGCTATGGGCTGGCCAGCGACGATCCCAATAAATGGCGCTATTACCTCGACGCTGAAGAGGTGCATCTGCCGCCGTTCTGGGAGCCCTATATCACCGCCGACAACCATGTGGAAGTGATCAGAACCCAGACGCTGCCGCTGGTGATTTCGCTCAACGGGCATTCGCTGAAAGATCATATTCACGACCGGCCGCAGCCGCCGGTGGTGACCGCCGCGCCGACCAAAAACGCGTCCATCCGCAAGGAAGAGAGCGAGCATGTCGAGCTGGTCAATATTCGCAAGGAAACGCCGGAAGAGCATGCGCTGAACCGGCCGAACGGCATCCGTGAAGCCGTCATCATCTCCGTTGCGCTGCTGCTGCTGTTCTTCAGCCTGATAAGCCCGGTACTGGTGATCCCCTGGATGATTTTCGTGGCGGTGCTGATGATCGCCTGGGGATGCTGGAATCTGTTCCGTCGCCCGGCCTCACGCGAGCTGAAGGAGATCCACTGTCTGCGCGGCACGCCGAAGCGCTGGGGCCTGTTCGGCGAATCCGGCCAGGGGCAGATCAGCAACATTTCGCTCGGCATCATCGATCTTATCTACCCGCCGCATTGGCAGCCTTACCTGACGCAGGACCTGGGCAAGACCACCGACGTGGACGTCTACCTCAATCGGCAGGTGGTGCGCCAGGGGCGCTTCCTCTCGCTGCATGACGAAGTGAAGAACTTCCCGCTGCAGCAGTGGGGCCGCAACGCGGTGCTGGTCGCCAGCTCGGCGCTGGTGCTGCTGTTGCTGCTGATCTATATCCCGCTCAACCTGCCGCTGACCCTCAGCATGGCCTGGCTGCAGGGCGCGCAAAAAGTGGAAGTGACCAGCGTACAGGCGCTGGAGGCCACGCCGCTGCGCATCGGCGACACGCTGAAAGTGCGCGGCAGCGGCATGTGCTATGTGCCGCCGCCGGCCAACGGTGGCGGCGCCGCCAATTTCGCGCCGTTCGACTGCTCCGGCATTTATTGGAACAACGCCGCCCCGCTGCCGCAGCCGGAATCGGAAGTCATAGACAAAGCGACGGCCCTGCTGACTACGGTCAACAGCCAGCTGCATCCGAGCGGCGCCGATCAGAAGGTCAACCCGCAGTTGGCCAGCGCCATCGAGAAATCCGGCATGATCCTGTTGGATGACTTCTCTGATATCGTTCTGAAAACACAGGATTTGTGTCAGGCAGAAAATGACTGCGTGCGGTTGAAAAACGCCCTGGTCAACCTGGGTAACGCCAAAAACTGGAGCGGTTTGGTGAAACGCGCCAGGTCCGGCGCGCTGCAAGGCGTCAACGTGCTGCTGCGCCCGGTGAGTGCCGAATCGCTGGACAGCCTGACCAAAGTGGCCACGTCGTCGTTCATCTTCAATGAAACGCGTCTGGCCGCCGCGGCGCTCAACAGCCCGCCGCCGGGCGGTTTCCTGATCCGCAGCGACGAAGGCCGCCAACTGGTCAGCCACCCGCAATCCTCGGCGCCGCAGAGCGAATACAACGCCCTCGACCAGTGGAATGAGCTGCAGCGCCTTTCCACCCTGCTGCTGCATACCCCGTTCCAGGCGCAGGGGGTGATCACCAGCCTCAGCGTCGACGCCAACGGCACCCGCCACGTGGCGCTGCACAGCGAACCGGACATGATCACCCTGTGGCGCTACCTCGGCACCAGCCTGCTGTTGCTGGCGGTGGTCATCAGCCTGGGCTATAACGCCTGGCGGCTGGTGCAGCGTCGGCGCATCAATCAGCACCGCGTCGCCGATATCCAGCGTTACTACGACAGCTGCTTCAATCCGCAGCTCAATCCGATGTCGATGCGGCCGATAGCCTGAACCTGGCGTCGGGGCCTCCGCCCTGTCATCTGCTTATGCTACGCTAACGCTATTATTCTCATCCGCGGACCGCCCGTCGGTTCGCCCGTGGAGTTTTTATGGTTCCCGAGTTTGATTGGCCGCAGATCGATACCGTGCTGCTGGATATGGACGGCACCTTGCTGGATCTGGAGTTCGACAGCCACTTTTGGCTCAGCCTGGTGCCGCAGGCGCTGAGCGAAAGGCGCACCATTCCGTTCGACGAAGCCCGCAATATCATTGAGCGGGAATATCAGGCGGTGCAGCACACCATGAACTGGTATTGCTTCGATTACTGGAGCGAGCGGTTGGATCTGGATATCTACCGCATGACCAGCGAAGTGGGCAGCCGCGCCCGGCTGCGCGAAGACACCGAGCCATTTTTACGGGCGCTGCGCGACGCCGGCCTGCAAACCATCTTGCTGACCAATGCGCATCCGCACAGCCTGGCGGTGAAAATCGAGCATACCGGCCTCGATCGGCACCTTGATTTATTGTTTTCCACCCACACATTTGGTTATCCGAAAGAAGATCAGCGTCTGTGGCAGGCGGTGCAGCAGCACACCGGATTCAATCCGCAGCGCACGCTGTTCGTCGACGACGGCGAGCCGATCCTCGACGCGGCGCGCGCTTTCGGCATTCGTTACTGCCTGGGCGTGCAAAACCCGGACTCCAGCACGGCGGAAAAAAGCTTCCAGCGCCATCCGTCGATGCGCGACTATCGCCTGCTGATACCGGCGCTGGCCAAGGGGGAAGCATGAAGGAAAAAGCGACGCGCGACGACGCGGTCCGGCTGGACAAGTGGCTGTGGGCCGCACGCTTCTACAAGACCCGCGCGCTGGCGCGCGAAATGATCGACGGCGGCAAGGTGCATTACAACGGCCAGCGCGGCAAGCCGAGCAAGATTGTCGAACTCAACGCCGAGCTCAAGCTGCGGCAGGGCAACGAAGAACGAACCGTGATCGTGCTGGCGCTGAGCAGCCAACGCCGCGGCGCCGGCGAGGCGCAGCAAATGTATCAGGAAACCGAAGCCAGCATCGCCAACCGCGAAAAAATGGCGCTGGCGCGCAAGATGAACGCGTTGACCATGCCGCATCCGGACCGCCGTCCGGACAAAAAGGAGCGGCGCGACCTGATGAAATTTAAATTTGGTGAGCCGGAATAACCCCTCACCGCAATGAGAGAAGATTATGTCCAACCATGACCAATTGCACCGTTACCTGTTTGAAAACTACGCGGTGCGCGGCGAGCTGGTTACCGTCAGCGAAACCTATCAGCAGATCCTGAATAATCACGACTACCCGGCGCCGGTGCAAAAGCTGCTGGGCGAGCTGCTGGTCGCCACCAGTCTGCTGACCGCGACCCTGAAGTTCGACGGCGACATCACCGTGCAGCTGCAGGGCGACGGCCCGCTGAAGCTGGCGGTGATCAACGGCAACAACCGCCAGGAGATGCGCGGCGTTGCGCGCACCCAGGCGCCTATCGCCGACGACAGCACCCTGCATCAGATGATCGGCAACGGTGTCATGGTCATCACCATTTCCCCGACGGAAGGCGAGCGCTATCAGGGCGTGGTCGGCCTGGAAGGTGAAACCCTGGCCGAGTGCCTGGAAGCCTACTTCCGCCAGTCCGAACAGCTGCCAACCCGCCTGTTCATCCGCACCGGCGAAGCGGAAGGCCACGCCGCGGCGGCCGGTATGCTGCTGCAGGTGCTGCCGGCGCAGGACGGCAACCTCGATGATTTCGATCATCTGGTGCAACTGACCAACACGGTAAAAAGCGAAGAGCTGTTCGGCCTGCCGGCCAACGAAGTGCTGTACCGCCTGTATCACCAGGAAGAAGTCACCCTGTACGAACCGCAGGACGTGCAGTTCCGTTGCACCTGTTCACGCCAGCGTTGCGCCGACGCACTGCTGACCCTGCCGACCGACGAAGTGGCGGACATGCTGGAGCAGGACGGCAATATCGACATGCACTGCGACTACTGTGGCAGCCACTATGTCTTTGACCCGGTTGATGTTGCCGCCTTGTATGCGGGTAATACCGGCGAAAGCGACAGGTTGCACTAAGTTATACCTCCTTCGGCGGGCGCGCCCGGCGCCCGCCAACGCCCGCCGTTTGCACGTTTGCTTTTTTCCGTGTGCTATCTCTCAGATCGTAACGAAATACCGCCTAAAACGTTAAATATTTGA
The DNA here is from genome assembly GCF_052169175.1 of Serratia sp. CY31944. Classification (NCBI taxonomy): domain Bacteria; kingdom Pseudomonadati; phylum Pseudomonadota; class Gammaproteobacteria; order Enterobacterales; family Yersiniaceae; genus Serratia; species Serratia sp. CY31944. Next base: position 123,559 of record NZ_JBJNLG010000010.1, on the reverse strand, counting down.
TACCCATCGCTGTTACGCACCGTTAGATCCCTACAATTGCCGCCAGAAATTCTGTGACCAAGGAGTAGTAACATGCGCGTTAAAGGTATAACCCCTCAGGATCTGGCCGCTTACGGCATTCACGACGTTAGCGAAATCGTTCACAACCCGAGCTATGAACTGCTGTTTAAGGAAGAAACAGACCCATCTCTGGAAGGTTTTGAGCGTGGGGTAGTCACCAAGCTGGGTGCCGTCTCCGTCGATACCGGCATCTTCACCGGCCGCTCGCCGAAAGACAAATACATCGTCCGCGACGACATCACCCGCGATACCGTGTGGTGGGCCGATCAGGGCAAAGGCAAAAACGACAACAAACCCCTCAGCCCGGAAGTGTGGGCCGATCTGAAACACCTGGTCACCGAACAGCTTTCCGGCAAGCGCCTGTTCGTGGTGGATACCTTCTGCGGCGCCAACGCCGACTCGCGCCTGAAAGTGCGCTTCATCACCGAGGTGGCCTGGCAGGCGCACTTCGTGAAAAACATGTTCATCCGCCCGAGCGACGAAGAGCTGGCTGACTTCGAGCCGGACTTCGTGGTGATGAACGGCGCCAAATGCACCAACCCGAACTGGCAGCAGCAAGGCTTGAACTCGGAGAACTTCGTCGCCTTCAACCTGACCGAGCGCATGCAGCTGATCGGCGGCACCTGGTACGGCGGCGAAATGAAGAAAGGCATGTTCTCGATGATGAACTACCTGCTGCCGCTGAAAGGCATCGCCTCGATGCACTGCTCGGCCAACGTGGGCGAGAAAGGCGACGTGGCGGTGTTCTTCGGCCTGTCCGGCACCGGCAAAACCACCCTCTCCACCGATCCTAAGCGTCAGCTGATCGGCGATGACGAGCACGGCTGGGACGACGACGGCGTGTTCAACTTCGAAGGCGGCTGCTACGCCAAGACCATCAAGCTGTCTGAAGAAGCCGAGCCGGACATCTACCACGCCATCAAACGCGACGCGCTGCTGGAAAACGTCACCGTGCTGGCCGACGGCAGCATCGACTTCAACGACGGTTCGAAAACCGAGAACACCCGCGTTTCTTACCCGATCTACCATATCCAGAACATCGTCAAGCCGGTGTCCAAGGCGGGTCACGCCACCAAGGTGATCTTCCTGACCGCCGACGCTTTCGGCGTGCTGCCGCCGGTATCGCGTCTGACCGCCAACCAGACTCAGTACCACTTCCTGTCCGGCTTCACCGCCAAGCTGGCCGGCACCGAGCGCGGCGTCACCGAACCGACGCCAACCTTCTCCGCCTGCTTCGGCGCCGCGTTCCTGTCGCTGCACCCGACGCAGTACGCCGAAGTGCTGGTGAAACGCATGCAGGCCGCCGGCGCCCAGGCTTACCTGGTCAACACCGGCTGGAACGGTACCGGCAAGCGCATCTCGATCAAAGATACGCGCGGCATCATCGACGCCATCCTGAGCGGTGAAATCGACAAGGCGGAAACCGTCACCCTGCCGATCTTCGATCTGGCAATGCCGACCGCGCTGCCGGGCGTGAACCCGGAGATCCTCGATCCGCGCAATACCTACGCCAGCCTCGAGCAGTGGCAGGAAAAAGCGCAGGATCTGGCCGAGCGCTTCATCACCAACTTCGACAAATACACCGACACGCCTGCGGGCGCCGCGCTGGTCAGCGCCGGCCCTAAGCTGTAATTCGGTAGCGTTACCTCTTCAGCTAAGGCGCGGATCCCGCGCCTTTTTTTATTTTCAGCGATTGCTTTTTAACCAGCAAGGCGAGAAAATAAGTCAATGCAATCATTGATAGCAAAGGAGGTTTCAATGGCTACTATCACCGTCAGAAATCTGGACGACGAAATCAAAGAGCTGCTGCGTATTTCAGCGGCGAAAAACGGCCATTCCATGGAAGAGGAAGCGCGCATGATCCTGAAACAGGCGCTGGTGAAAAAGCCGCCGCGCTATGGATTGGGTACCTGGATGCATCAGCACTTCGCCGAATTTGGCGGCGTTGAACTGGAGATCCCACCGCGTGACGCCGTGCCACCACGCATCGTCACCTTTGATGATGAAGATGACAACGCATGATCATTCTCGACACCAACGTCATTTCAGAAACGCTGCGCCCCAGCCCGTACTACAACGTCATTAACTGGCTAAATGAAAAGGACAATGACGATCTCTATCTGAGCGCCATTGTCCTGGCCGAACTGTTCAGCGGCGTCACCTGCATGCCTGACGGCAAGCGCCAGCGGGATCTCAAGCTCAAATTGGCGGACGCTCTTGAATTGAAGTTCGAGGGGCAGATATTGCCGTTTGATGGGCTGTGCGCGATGCAATACGCGGAATTGACGGCAAGGAATCGGCTTCTGGGTAAAGCGATGAGCGTGCCGGATGCCCAAATCGCCGCCACCTGCCTGCATTACGGCGCCGCTCTGGCTACCCGCAATACCAAAGACTTCCTCCACTGCGGCATCGAGTTAATCGATCCGTGGCAGGCGCCGACCGGCCGTCGGTTGCATGAGGATGCGGCGGAATACTACGTGATGAGCAGGAAGTCCTGACGGGGCCGCAACGACGCGGCCCGCGCCAAGCGCGTCAGGCGTTTTCCCTGGCGGTTTGATGGCCGTTGGCCGACTCTTTTTTCTCCATCGGCAACGGAATATACGCGCGGATCAAGAGCCCGCCGCGTTCGCTGGTGCCGATTTCCAACTCACCGTCGTGCGCATCGATAATACGCTGCACGATCGCCAGCCCCAGACCGGTGCCGCTGGTGCTGCGCGCGCTGTCACCGCGGACGAACGGCTGCAGCAGGTGCTTCAACTCTTCCGGCTTGATGCCCGGGCCGTCGTCTTCCACCTGGAACCAGCCGCGCTGCAGCTCGCGGCCGCTGCTCACCTTGATCCAGCCGTTGCCGTAACGCGCAGCGTTCACCACCATGTTCACCGCCGCCCTCTTAATCGACAGCGGGTGCACGTTCATCATCAGCTCACCCGGCGACAGCGCGGTTTCAATCACCCGCTCATAGCCGCTTTCCGCCGCGACCACCTCGCCCAAAATGGCGTTCAGATCGCTGCTTTCGGTCGGCATCTCCTGCCCGGTGCGCAGATAATCGATGAACTGCTCGATGATGGCGTTGCACTCTTCGATGTCTTTATTGATCGACTCGGCCAGATAGCCGTCTTCGGCGCTCATCATCTCCGTCGCCAGCCGGATGCGCGTCAACGGCGTGCGCAGATCGTGGCTGACCCCGGCCATCAGCAAGGTGCGGTCATCCGCCAGCTGCTTGACGCCCGACGCCATCTGATTGAATGCGCGAGTCACCGACCGCACTTCGGAAGCGCCATACTCGCGCAGCGGCGGCGGAATAATCCCCTTGCCCACCTGTAGCGCCGCATGTTCCAGCTCCACCAGCGGGCGGTTTTGAATGCGGATAAACAGCCAGGCGCCGCCGATCGCCAGCAGCATGATCGCCAGCGTATAGCGGAACAGCGGAGAGAAGTCGCCCTGGTGGATTTCCGTCAGCGGCACGCGCACCCAGATATCGGGCTGCAGCCAGGTTTTCAGCCACACCACCGGGGAGTTCTTGTTCACCTCCACCCGCACATCGGTCGGCCCGCCGAGCTGCTGCGCCATCTGCTGGCTGAGGAACTGGTAGTGCTGCGCCCAGCGCAGGCCGCTCTCCTCCGCCGCCGAGTTGGTGTAGAGAGAGATGCCCAGTTCGCGGTAAATCTCGCGGCGGAACGCCGGCGGCACTTCCAGCAGCGTGCCGTCCTCCAGCTGCAGCCGATCGGTCATCAGCATACGCACTTCGTAGGCCAATACCTTGTTGAACTGCTGCAGGCTGGGCAGGATGGCGAAGTTCAGCACCACCAGATAGGTCGTCACCAGGCTGACGAACAGCAGGGTGACGATCAACAACAGGGTTCGGGCAAACGAGCTACGCGGTGAAAAGCGCAATCGCCTCATGCCTTGCTGCCGTCCGGGACGAACACGTAGCCGAGACCCCAAACGGTCTGGATATAACGCGGATGCGCCGGATCTTCTTCCACCATGCGGCGCAGGCGAGAGATCTGCACGTCGATGGAGCGCTCCATGGCGCTGTATTCGCGGCCACGCGCCAGGTTCATCAGCTTATCGCGCGACAGCGGTTCACGCGGGTGGCTGACCAGCGCCTTCAGTACCGCGAACTCGCCGCTGGTCAACGGCATCGGTTCGTCTTCGCGGAACATCTCGCGGGTGCCGAGGTTCAGTTTGAATTTACCGAACGCGATCACCGCTTCTTCCTGCGAAGGCGCGCCCGGCAGCTCGTTAGCCTGGCGGCGCAGCACCGCACGAATGCGAGCCAACAGCTCACGCGGGTTGAACGGTTTAGGAATGTAGTCATCGGCGCCGATTTCCAGCCCGACGATGCGATCGACCTCTTCACCTTTGGCGGTGACCATAATGATCGGCATCGGGTTGCTCTGGCTGCGCAGGCGGCGGCAGATGGACAGGCCGTCTTCGCCCGGCAACATCAGATCGAGCACCATCAAATGGAAGGATTCACGGGTCAGCAAGCGATCCATTTGCTCAGCGTTGGCAACGCTGCGAACCTGGAAGCCCTGCTCGGTTAAATAACGTTCCAAAAGTGCGCGCAGGCGCATGTCATCATCGACAACCAGGATCTTATGATTCTCTTGCATGGTATTACTCCCAAAGGCTTTATTGCCTGACTCGAATATTGTTAGAAAACCTTGCCATTTGAGACAGCGTTTAATGGTATGTATTCTAGACGAAATTGTTACAAAGCTTATTCTTTTCCCCATTTATCAACAATTTTCAGTGAATGTCGACGGGGGTTCGTCAAAATATCGCCCTTTATCAGCGCAATGTGGGGCCGCGGCCCAATTTTACGCAATTTCGCCACCGGCAAACCGCACGGTGGCGTTTTGACGGCGAGTCAGGAAGTCTGCAGGAAACGCGCCAGCTGCCGGCGCAGCTGCCGGTTCTCTTGCTGCAGCGCCTCAACTCGATCGAGCAACGTCAGCGCCATGGCGATCCCCGGCCAATCCAGATCCAGCTCGGCCCGCAGCCTGCGCGCACGCTGCAGATGACTCAGCGCCGGGTAGTCGAACTCCCAGCTCGGCTGCGCCGGCTCCAGCGGCACGATCACGCCCAGGCCAACGATCTCGACCAGCTCATCCTCTGAAATCTCCACCCGTTGACACAGTTCCACCACGGTGAAAGTGATCTCTTTCTTCATCATGTGCTTTACTCCCATTCCGCGCGCGGGTTGAACGCCGCCTGTTCAGCCAGTTCTCGCCACAGGGCACTGGCCTTCTCGTTCGGCTTCGGCGGCATCACCACCTTGAGAATGACATACAGGTCACCGGGCTCTTTCTTGCCCGCCAGCCCCTTGCCCTTGACCCGCAGCCGTTTGCCGCTCTGGCTACCGGCCGGCACGGTCAACGCGATTTTGCCGGTCAGCGTCGGCACCTCAATGCTGGCGCCGAGCGCCGCCTCCCAAGGGGCGAGAGGTGCCACGATGCTCAGGTTGTGGCCGTCGATCTCAAACAGCGGGTGCGGCGCGAGGCGGATGACCAGATACAGATCGCCGTTCTGGCCGCCGCCCACGCCGGCCACGCCCTGCCCCTTGAGGCGAATGCGCTCGCCGTCGCCCACCCCGGCCGGGATTTTCACGTTCAGCGTTTTGCTGGCTTCGCTCACCTGCCGCCCCAGCTCGTCGTACACCGGCAGCTTGTAGGAGATCTCGCGGCTTTGGCCATGCAGCGTTTCCTCGAGGAACAGCGGCACCTCCATCTCCAGATCCTGGCCGCGGAAGCCATGCCCGCCGTGCGAATGCGAAGCGGAGCGATGCCCGCCCGCCGCACGCCCGCCGAACATGCTTTCGAAGAAATCGGAGAAGTCTTGCGCGTCGGCGCCGCCGCCGTGCCATGAAGCGCTCTGCTGATAGCCGCCGCGATCGCCGCGCGCCTGGCGGCCAAAATTCGGATCGTTGCGGTGCAGCCGGATCTGATCGTACTCGGCGCGGCGCTCTTCGTCCTTCAGCACCTCATAGGCTTCGGCCAGCTCCTTGAATTTGCTCTCGGCGTCTTCTTCGGTGCTCACGTCAGGGTGATATTTACGCGCCAGCCGGCGGTAGGCCGTTTTGATGGTTTTCAGATCGGCGTTGGGCTCAACGCCCATCGTTGCGTAGTAATCTTTAAATTCCATGCGGTAATACCTTCAATGTGTTGGGTTGTGCGCCAAAATTCCTTGTCTCTCTCGCCAGATATCCTCCTTTCGTCACATTCCTTTTCCGCTATCGCTAAGCATACTCCCGATTGTTAAAAGCTGCGCAAACTGAATAACAACCGTGCGGCAACGCGCAGGCCCGTGCGCCATTTCTAAAGCCCCCCGCATTCACGTACACTGTGGCGGTGGCCCCATAAAGATAAATCACCATGAGAACTCAACTGATAACCCGTGAAGGGTATGACAAGCTCAAGCAAGAGCTGGATTACCTCTGGCGTGAAGAACGCCCCGAGGTGACCAAGAAAGTGACCTGGGCCGCCAGCCTGGGCGACAGAAGCGAAAATGCCGACTACCAGTACAACAAGAAGCGGCTGCGCGAGATCGACCGCCGCGTCCGCTATCTGACCAAATGCCTGGAGCAATTGAAGATCGTCGATTACTCCCCGCAGCAGGAAGGCAAGGTGTTCTTCGGCGCCTGGGTGGAGGTGGAGAACGACGACGGCGAGACCAAACGCTTTCGCATCGTCGGTTACGACGAGATCTTCGGCCGCAAGGATTACATCTCCATCGACGCGCCGATGGCGCGCGCCCTGCTGAAAAAAGAGGTCGGCGACGTCGCCACCGTCAATACGCCGCTGGGCGAGGCGCAGTGGTACGTTAACGAGATAGACTACCCGAAGTAAGCTTTCAGCTTTTTCCGAACCGCCGCCAACGCCGCCGCCTGCGCAGTTCTCCACGCGGCGGCCGCGCGGCGGCGGCCCGCTCCACTGGCATTTTCCCCGATCAATCCGTATAACTGTCCCCTGTTTATTCACCGTTCTCAATACAGATACCAGACCTATGAATGACCCACTGAGCCGCATTATTGCAACAGAACTGCAGGCCCGGCCGGAGCAAGTCGACTCCGCCATCCGTCTGCTGGATGAAGGTAATACCGTGCCCTTTATTGCACGCTATCGTAAGGAAGTCACCGGGGGCCTGGACGACACCCAACTGCGCCAGCTGGAAACCCGCTTGGGTTATCTGCGTGAACTGGAAGATCGTCGTCAGACCATCCTGAAGTCGATCGATGAACAGGGCAAACTGACCGAACAACTGGCGGGGGCGATCAACGCCACGCTGAGCAAGACCGAACTCGAAGACCTCTATCTGCCGTACAAACCGAAGCGCCGCACCCGCGGCCAGATCGCCATCGAGGCCGGTCTGGAACCGCTGGCGGACGCGCTGTGGCAGGATCCGCAAAAGCAGCCGGAACAGCTGGCTGAACGCTACGTCGACGCCGACAAGGGCGTGGCGGACGTCAAAGCCGCCCTCGACGGCGCGCGCTATATCCTGATGGAGCGCTTCGCCGAAGATGCCTCGCTGCTGGCCAAGGTGCGCGACTACCTGTGGAAAAACGCCCATCTGGTGTCCAAAGTGGTCGAGGGCAAGGAAGAAGAAGGCGCCAAGTTCCGCGACTATTTCGATCACCACGAACCGATTTCTCAGGTGCCTTCGCACCGCGCGCTGGCGATGTTCCGCGGCCGCAACGAAGGCGTGCTGCAGCTGGCGCTGAACGCCGATCCGCAGTTTGAGGAAGCGCCGCGCGAAAGCCAGGCGGAGCTGATCATCATCAATCACCTCAACCTGCGCCTGAACAACGCCCCGGCCGACGCCTGGCGCAAGGCGGTGGTCAACTGGACCTGGCGCATCAAGGTGTTGCTGCACCTGGAAACCGAGCTGATGGGCACGGTGCGCGAGCGCGCGGAAGATGAAGCGATCAACGTTTTCGCCCGCAACATGCATGACCTGCTGATGGCCGCGCCGGCCGGCATGCGCGCCACCATGGGCCTCGATCCGGGCCTGCGCACCGGGGTGAAAGTCGCCGTGGTCGACGCGACCGGCAAGCTGGTCGCCACCGACACCGTCTACCCGCACACCGGGCAAGCGGCCAAAGCCGCCGCCATCGTCGCGGCGCTGTGCATCAAACACAACGTGGAGCTGGTGGCCATCGGCAACGGCACCGCTTCGCGTGAAACCGAGCGTTTCTATCTCGACCTGCAAAAGCAGTTCGGCGAGGTCCGGGCGCAGAAAGTGATCGTCAGCGAAGCGGGCGCGTCGGTGTATTCCGCGTCCGAACTGGCGGCGCAGGAGTTCCCGGATCTCGACGTGTCGCTGCGCGGCGCGGTGTCCATCGCCCGTCGTCTGCAGGATCCGCTGGCGGAGCTGGTGAAAATCGACCCGAAATCCATCGGCGTTGGCCAGTATCAGCACGACGTCAGCCAGAGCCAGTTGGCGAAGAAGCTGGACTCGGTGGTGGAAGACTGCGTGAACGCCGTCGGCGTCGATCTGAACACCGCGTCGGTGCCGTTGCTGACCCGCGTGGCCGGCCTGACGCGCATGATGGCGCAGAACATCGTCAACTGGCGCGACGAGAACGGCCGCTTCAGCAACCGTGAACAGCTGCTGAAAGTCAGCCGCCTGGGGCCGAAGGCCTTCGAACAGTGCGCCGGCTTCCTGCGCATCAACCACGGCGACAACCCGCTGGATGCTTCCACCGTTCACCCGGAAGCCTACCCGGTGGTGCAGCGCATCCTGGCCGCCACCGAGCAGGCGCTGCAGGACCTGATGGGCAACGCCTCGGCGGTGCGCAGCCTGAAAGCGGTCGACTTCACCGACGACAAGTTCGGCGTGCCGACGGTCACCGACATCCTGAAAGAGCTGGAGAAGCCGGGCCGCGATCCACGTCCGGAGTTCAAAACCGCCACCTTCGCCGAAGGCGTGGAAACCCTCAACGATCTGCAGGTGGGCATGATCCTGGAAGGGTCGGTCACCAACGTCACCAACTTCGGCGCCTTCGTGGATATCGGCGTGCATCAGGATGGCCTGGTGCACATCTCCTCGCTGGCGGACAAGTTCGTTGAAGATCCGCATACCGTGGTGAAGGCCGGCGACATCGTCAAAGTGAAGGTGATGGAAGTCGATCTGCAGCGTAAACGCATCGCGCTGAGCATGCGCCTGGATGAGCAGCCGGGCGAAGGTTCACCGCGCCGCGGCGGCAACGCGCCTGCACAGACGCGCGACCACGCCAACCGTTCGGCGGGCGGCAACAAGGCCAAACCGCGCAACGCGGCGCCGGCCGGCAACAGCGCCATGGGCGACGCGCTGGCGGCGGCATTCGGCAAGAAACGCTAAGTCAGAACCAACAGGGGGCGGAGCCTGCTCCGCCCTTTCTGATGAATAAAACTTGCGGTATTTCTTGACCCTCCTCAATAAACCGTCATCTTTTTATTTCCCGCGCCCGCGTGACCACCCTCCCATTATTCAGGCAACAACAATCCCTTCTGCAGCCATTTATTAACAACTTCGTTAACACGCATTTTTCATCTCGCGAATTGTGAGAGAAACACAAATGGTTACCGCTCGCATTACGGCGGAATAATGTTATCGAATTGCCTTTCGGTGGAAATAAATAAAGGAAAAAAACCATCTATATTTGCAAACAAGAAAACTCGGCTACAAATACGTAACTGATTTAACTCGCCATTCTCATTTGTTCCCCAGCGCAACCGGTGGTAAAACGTCGTTAATCAAGACAACGTCATCAAAAACTGTCGACGCCATAATAATTGGTTACAATACCCTTACTTTTTGTATTGAACGCGATAATGATAATTACTATTATTTGCGCTCACTTTATTGCATGACCTTATGGATGAATACCGCCGACGGCGTGGCATTTTCGCCGGCAACGTCCAATTATCATCAGCCCGATGCTCATCGGCACCCGGAAGGTTAATCACATGCAGCTCCAACCTAAACGCACATATAAGATTGTCGGCTTTTCCGGTGAAATTGCGCCGGCCTACCGCCAGAAACTGTTATCGCTCGGCATGCTGCCCGGCTCTTCGTTCGACGTGGTGCGCGTCGCACCGCTGGGCGATCCGATAGAAATTAAAACTCGCCGCGTCAGCCTGGTGCTGCGCAGGAAGGATCTGGCGCTGCTGCAGCTCGACGGCCAGCCCTGAGCCGACGCGCTCTCCGTTTGCCGACGCGCCTTTGCGCCGGCGCTGTTCTCCTTGAAGACGACACGCTGAACTATGAAAAAACTCACCATCGGCTTAATCGGTAACCCGAACTCCGGCAAAACCACGCTGTTCAACCAGCTGACCGGCGCACGCCAACGGGTCGGCAACTGGGCGGGCGTGACGGTCGAACGCAAAGAAGGCCATTTCACCACCCCGCAGTCCGACGTACGGCTGGTCGATTTGCCCGGCACCTACTCCCTGACCACCATTTCAGAGCAAACCTCGCTCGACGAGCAGATCGCCTGCCACTACATTTTGAGCGGCGACGCCGATCTGCTGATCAACGTGGTCGACGCCTCCAACCTGGAGCGCAACCTCTACCTGACGCTGCAGCTGCTGGAGCTGGGCATTCCCTGCATCGTGGCGCTGAACATGCTCGACATCGCCAAAAGTCAGCATATCGATATCGACGTCGCCGCGCTGTCGGCGCGCCTCGGCTGCCCGGTAGTGCCGATGATCTCCACCCGCGCCGACGGCATCGGCGTGCTGAAACAGATGATCGACAATCATCACATCAACGAACAGCAGGCGCTGGTGAACTACCCACCGCTGTTGCTGAAAGCGGTCGCCACGCTGAGCGACGCCATGCCGCAAACGCTGCCGGCGGTGCAGCGCCGCTGGCTGGCATTGCAAATGCTGGAAGGCGACATCTACAGTCACCGGCTGGCCGGCCCCGCCGTCGCGCTGTTGCCTGCGGCTGCCCAGGCGTTGCAACAGCAGCAGCAGGAAGACCCGGCGCTGGTGATCGCCGACGCGCGCTACCAGTCCATCGCCGCCCTGTGCGATGAGGTCAGCAACTCGCAGCAGGCGATGCCCAACCGCCTGACCGAACTGCTGGATAAAGTGATCCTCAACCGCTGGCTGGGCGTGCCGATCTTCCTGCTGGTGATGTACCTGATGTTCCTGCTGGCGATCAACATCGGCGGCGCGCTGCAGCCGATCTTCGATATCGGCTCGGCGGCGATCTTCATTCAGGGCATTCAGTGGCTCGGCTACACCCTGCACTTCCCCGACTGGCTGACCGTTTTCCTGGCGCAGGGCGTCGGCGGCGGCATCAATACCGTGCTGCCGCTGGTGCCGCAGATCGGCATGATGTACCTGTTTCTGTCGTTCCTGGAGGATTCCGGCTACATGGCGCGCGCGGCGTTCGTGATGGATCGCCTGATGCAGGCGCTCGGGCTGCCGGGCAAATCCTTCGTGCCGCTGATCGTCGGCTTCGGCTGCAATGTGCCGTCCATCATGGGCGCCCGGACGCTGGATGCCCAGCGCGAGCGCCTGATCACCATCATGATGGCGCCGTTCATGTCCTGCGGCGCCCGTCTGGCGATCTTCGCGGTGTTCGCCGCCGCCTTCTTCGGCCAGGACGGCGCCGGGGTGGTGTTCTCGCTGTACATGCTCGGCATTGCGGTGGCGATCCTCACCGGTCTGGTGCTCAAATACACCCTCATGCGCGGCGAAGCCTCGCCGTTCGTGATGGAGCTGCCGGTCTACCATGTGCCGCACCTGAAAAGCCTGCTGCTGCAAACCTGGCAGCGGCTGAAAGGCTTCGTGCTGCGCGCCGGCAAGGTGATCGTGGTGGCCAGCATATTCATCGGCGGCCTGAACAGCTTCTCGTTCAGCGGCAAGACGGTCGACAACATCAACGACTCCGCGCTGGCCTCGGTCTCCAAGGTGCTGACGCCGCTGCTGCAGCCGATGGGCGTCCACAGCGATAACTGGCAGGCCACCGTCGGGCTGGTGACCGGCGCGATGGCGAAAGAAGTGGTGGTCGGCACGCTGAATACGCTGTACACCGCCGAGCGCATCAACAAAGAGGCGTTCGACGCCGCCAACTTCAACCTGCTCGATGAACTGGGCGGCGCGCTGCACGAAACCTGGGACGGCCTGAAAAATACCTTCAGCCTGAGCGTGCTCTCCAACCCGATCGAAGCCAGTAAGGGCGACGGCGAGATGGGCGTCGGCTCGATGGGCGTGATGAGCAGCAAATTCGGCTCCGGCATCTCCGCCTACAGCTATCTGATCTTCGTGCTGCTGTATGTGCCTTGCGTCTCGGTGATGGGCGCCATCGCCCGTGAATCGAGCCGTGGCTGGATGACCTTCTCTATTCTGTGGGGGCTGAACGTGGCCTACTCGCTGGCGACGCTGTTCTATCAGGCGGCCACCTTCAATCAACACCCGCAGTACAGCCTGACGGCGATCCTGGCGGTGGTGCTGGTGAATCTGCTGGTGCTGTTCGGCCTGCGCCGGGCGCGCAGCCGCGTCACGGTGCGCCTGGGCAACGCCACGCCGGCGGCCTGTTGCCAGAGCGCCAAAGGGAGCTGTCACTGATGGCCGGGCTGCTGCAGGTGCGCGATGCGCTGGCGCTGCGCGGCAGCGCCCAGGCGCAGCAGCTCAGCCACTCGCTGGCGACGCCGCTGCCGCTGGTGCAGGCGATGCTGGATCGATTGACGGCGATGGGAAAAGTGGAACGCATCGAACAGGATGACGGCGCCTGTCTGAGCGGCAGTTGCAAAAGCTGCCCGCAGGGGCAGGGGTGCAGCACGGTGTTCTACCGGCTGAAGGCCTGACGATCAGGGGCGCCATGACGGGCGCCCCTTTGCCGTTCAAGGCTTATTGCTTGTCTTTGTAAACTTCGGCGATGGCGCTGAATTTACCGTGTTCGCGGCCTGCCAGGATCACGTAGTATTGACCGCCCTTTTCGTCCGCCAGTTTGGACAGCTCTTCCTTGGCATCCATCGGTGACGTGGTTTCCGCCGTCGTGGTGACGGTGCCGATCTTCTCGTATTTACCCGGGTTCTTATCCAGATCTTCCTTGGTCAGCAGGGTTGCCGCCATGGAGCCGAAAGACACCGAACCCAGCACTGCCGCTGCAATAATCATCTTCAATGATTTCATGACACTAACCTCTCAATGGATAATTTATCTGTTATGAAAGCCGTCAAGAATCCATGCGTAGTACCGCAGGCTGCCGCGACATCCTCAGGCCTCGTTGCTTTCCCTGACGGGGCCTGTTTCCCAGAGACGAAACGCCAAAATGAAAAGCGCCGCACGCGGTCTTTTCATTTTGCAGCCAACGCATTGACTCACTAAGTATCGAACAGCTTTGTCTTTTATCCACCCGGCGGCGTTTTTTTTAGCGCCCTATCGTGCGATTTCCCACCGGATTCAATGTGCTGCAATAAACGCTTCGATCATCGTCACAAATTCATCGGGATGAGAGATAAACGGCGCATGGGCGGCTTTGGCCACGATCTGCGACGCAGAATGCGGCCAGGCGACATCGAGCAGCTCGGCGACCTTGCGCGGCACCAGCCCGTCCAGATAGCCGTAGATCCGCAGCAGCGGCAGATTCAACTCCGCCAGCGGCACGCGCAGATCGGCGGTGCGCAGGATCTCCAGCCCGCCGTTCAACACCTCGACGCTCGGGGTCGGTTGGCTGAGCACCACCGCTTTCAGCTGGCGCGCATCCTGACGCGCGCTCTCGGTGCCCAGCGTCTGCAACGCCAGAAAACGCTCGACGGTGCGCTGGAAATCCAGACTCAGCTGATGCTGGAAACCGCTCAGCACGTCCGGGCGGATCCCCGGCCACTCATCGCGGGCGGCAAAGCACGGCGAGGAGGCTACGGTGATCAGCCCCTTGACCCGCTCGGGCTGCATCAGCGCCGCCTGGCTGGCCACCAGTCCGCCGAGCGACCAGCCTAGCCACCAGGCCTGCGGCGGGGCGGCCGCCAGCACGATTTCCGTCATCTGCGCCAGCGACAACGCGCCGAACCCCTGGCTGCGGCCATAACCCGGCAGATCGACCAGGTGCAGGCGAAAATGCGGCGCCAGTCGCGTCTGAATGCAACTCCACACTTCGGCGTTCAATCCCCAGCCGTGCAGCAGCACAAGATCGCGTTCGCCCTCACCTATTGTTTGCCAGTACAGCGCTGTCATTGGTTATTGTCCTTTCATGCTTATCTGTCTCGGAGGCTCTATGCTATCAATCCGCAGCCGCTGTTGGCTATGCCGACAGCCGTTGAGTCTGATGCGTCATGGCATCTGCAGCTGCTGCCTGCGCCATCTGCCGGCCCACCCGCCGTGTTGCCCGTGCTGCGGATTGCCCGCCGGGGAAACGCAAATGCCCTGCGGCCGCTGCCTGCAACGGCCGCCACCCTGGCAGCGGCTGGTGTTCGTCGGCGACTACGTTGCGCCCCTCAGCCAATTGGTAAAAAGGTTCAAGTTTCACCGCGCGCCCGAGCTGGCGCCGACGTTGGCACGCCTGATACTGTTGCGGTGGCAGCAGGCGCGCAGAGAGCAGCATCTGAACAGACCCGACCTGATTTTAGCGGTACCCTTACATACATCACGCTGCTGGCGCCGTGGTTATAACCAGAGCGATCTGCTGGCCCGGCCGCTGGCGCGCTGGCTGGGCTGCGCCTATCGGCCCGCCGCTTTGCGCCGGGTGCGCAAGACAGCCCTGCAACAGCGGCTGAGCGCCGGAGCGCGCAGGCGCAATTTGCAGCGCGCTTTCATCTGCACGGTGCCGGTCGCCGGCCGGCATATCGCCCTGGTGGATGACGTGGTGACCACCGGCAGCACCGTCGCGGAGATCGCGGCGCTGTTGCGGCGGCAAGGCGCCGCCTCGGTGCAGATATGGTGCGTTTGCCGCACGTTGTAGTGCCACGGCAATGGGCGTATTATAACCGACTATAGAAGTCAACTATTGAGCTAATGCTATGATCCGTATAACAGATGCTGCACAGGAACACTTTGCCAAACTGCTGGCAAATCAAGAAGAAGGCACCCAAATCCGCGTATTCGTGATCAACCCGGGCACGCCGACGGCCGAATGCGGTGTCTCTTATTGCCCGCCGGACGCGGTAGAAGCGACGGATACCGAACTGAAGTTCGACAAACTGTCCGCCTATGTCGATGAGCTGAGCGCGCCGTATCTGGAAGACGCCGAAATCGACTTCGTGACCGACCAGCTGGGTTCTCAGCTGACGCTGAAAGCGCCAAACGCCAAGATGCGCAAGGTCGATGACGACGCGCCGCTGATGGAGCGCGTGGAATACGTGCTGCAGTCGCAGATCAACCCACAGCTGGCGGGCCACGGCGGCCGCGTGACGCTGATGGAGATCACCGACGACAACATGGCGATCCTGCAGTTCGGCGGCGGCTGTAACGGTTGTTCGATGGTCGACGTCACGCTGAAAGAAGGCATCGAGAAAGAGCTGCTGCAGAAATTCCCGGAGCTGAAAGGCGTGCGCGATTTGACCGAGCACCAGCGCGGCGAGCACTCCTATTACTGATCCCCGGCGCTCGCGCCGCGGTGGATAACACAATGCCGGAAGGGGGAAACCCGTTCCGGCATTGTCGTTTTCAGCCCACCGACACCTTGCGCCGCCGTTTGTCCAAATCCTTCAGCAACCGGTTTATCCGCGGATCGGCGAACATCTCCTCCAGCGTTTCGGTCAGCTTGCGCCGCCAGTTAGGGTATTGATCGCTGGTGCCGGGAATATTGACCGGATCGGCCATGTCCAGCCAGTCTTCCGGCTGCAGGCCGAGCAGGGCGCTGGCGCTGTCGGCGACATAGCGCTGCAGGCCGCGGTTAAGCAGCGGGCTCATGCCGAGCAGCGCCGCCTTCTTGCCCACCTTCTGCGGCACGCAGCCATAGCGATGCAACCCGTCCAGCAGCCCCTGCTTGGCGCGTTCCCGATCGGCGAACAGCGCCCGCAGGATCTCCGCATCCGGGTAAAGGCCCAGCCGGTTGCCGAGCGTCAGATCGTCGCTTTGCCAGTAGCCGCGCAGCGTCGGCAGATCGTGGGTGGTGATGGTCGCCATCGCCTGCACCGGATAGGCCTGCGGCGCGCGGAAATGGTGTTCGCCGTCGCTTTCGAAATACAGCACTTTGTAGGAATAGACGCCGCTGTCGCGCAGCTTGCCGACGATCTCCACCGGCACGGTGCCGAGATCCTCGCCGATCACCATGCAGCGGTGGCGCTGGCTTTCCAGCGCCAGCACCGCCAGCAGATCGTCCACCGGGTATTTGACGTAGGCGCCGCGATCGGCGGTTTCGCCATACGGGATCCACCACAGCCGCAGCAGCGCCATGACGTGATCGATGCGCAGCGCGCCACAGCTGGTCATGTTGGCGCGCAAAAGATCGATGAACGGCTGATAACCGCGCGCCGCCATCACGTGCGGATCCATCGGCGGCAACCCCCAGTTTTGCCCGAGCGGCCCCAGGATGTCCGGCGGCGCGCCGACCGACGCTTTCAGGCAGTACAGTTCGCGGTCACACCAGGTTTCCGCCCCGCCTTCCGCCACCCCGACCGCCAGATCGCGATACAGGCCAATCGGCATCTGCTGCTGCCGGCTCTGTTCGAAACACTGCGCGAACTGCGTGGCCGCCAGCCACTGCAGCCACAGGTAAAAGCGGACCGCGTCCTGATGCTCATCGCAGAACTGCCGCACCGCTTCGCTCTGCCCGCGCCGATAGCGCTCGGGCCAGGCCGGCCACCCCCACTGGCTGGCGTCTTTGGCCGCTAGGTGGGCATGCAGCGCATCGAACGCCGCCTGCTGATACAGGCTTTCGCCGCTCTCAGTCACGAACCGTTCGAACGCCTGACGCTGCGCGTCGTTCGGCTTGCGCGCCTGAAACAGCGGGAACGCCAGCTTCAGCCCCGCCAGCTTCAGCTGCATCACGGCGGTGTAATCCACCCACTCCGCGGCGCGCGCCTTGGCCAGCTGCTTCTGCGTCGCCGGCTTCTGCCACCAGCGCTGCGCCGCGTCGCTGCGCTGGAAATCCTCCACCGCGTTGACGTCGATATACGCCAGATTCAGCCAGCGGCGCGACGAGGGGCTGTAGGGGCTGGCGCTCTCCGGGTTGGCCGGATACAGCGCATGGATCGGATTGAGGCCAACAAAAGCGCCGCCGCGTTCCCCCACCTGCTCCACCATCAGGCGCAGATCGCCGAAATCGCCGATGCCCCAGTTGCGATCGGAACGCAGCGTATACAGCTGAACGCAGGCGCCCCACAGCTTCTTGCCGGTCAGCAAGGCGTCCGGTTCGAAGCAGCGCCTCGGCGCGACGATCACTCGGCATGGCCACTGCCGCGTGCCCTGGCTCAGCGTCAATTGGTGATAGCCCGCCGGCAGATCGCCCGGCAGCGTCAGGGTCTTGCGCGCGCCGACGCGCCCCTGCAGGCATTCGCCGTCTTCACGCTGCAGCGCCCACAGGTACTCGCCTTCGCCCGCCGGGGTCAACGCCAACGGCGCGCCCTGATAGAACACCTTGACCGCCGGTAACGGCGACGCCGCCCCTTCCTGCGCGGCTTCGGCC
Source organism: Serratia sp. CY31944 (assembly GCF_052169175.1). Taxonomy (NCBI): domain Bacteria; kingdom Pseudomonadati; phylum Pseudomonadota; class Gammaproteobacteria; order Enterobacterales; family Yersiniaceae; genus Serratia; species Serratia sp. CY31944. Next base: position 105,934 of record NZ_JBJNLG010000010.1, on the reverse strand, counting down.
CGATTCATGGCCGCCAGCAGCTTGCGCTTGGTCTCCGGTTCAATCGCCTGCCGCTTGCCGTGGGCATTGATGAAATCGGCGGCGATCCCCGCCTGTGCCGCCGCCTGATCGATACGCTTGCGATCCATTCGTTCTCCTTAACGTTTGGCTTGCCAGATGCGCTGCTGGTAATCGCGGATCGAACGATCCGAGCTGAACATGCCGACGCGCGCGGTGTTAAGGATAGTCCGCCGCGTCCATTCGTCCCGATCGCGGTACAGTTCATCGACCCGGCTTTGCGCCTGGCAATACGAGGCGAAGTCCGCCAACACCAGATAGGGATCGCCGCCCTCCAGCAGGCTGTGCAGCATCATGTCGAACGCGTGCTTGTCGCCGTGGCTGAACGCGCCGCTCGCCAGCTCGTCCAAAATCGCCTTCAGGTGCTTGTCCTTCTTGCGGTAGCTGAGCGGATCGTAGCCCTTCGCCAGTATCGCCTTCACCTGCTCCACGGTATTGCCGAAGATAAAGATATTGTCTTCGCCCACCTGCTCGGCGATTTCGACGTTGGCGCCGTCCAGCGTGCCGACCGTCAGCGCGCCGTTCAGCGCCAGCTTCATATTGCCGGTGCCGGAGGCCTCTTTACCGGCGGTGGAGATCTGCTCGGAGATATCCGCCGCCGGGATCATCAGTTCGGCCACCGACACGCGGTAGTCGGGAATGAACGCCACTTTCAGGCGATCTTTCACCAGCGGATCGTTATTGATCTTCTCGGCCGCCTGGTTGATCGCGTAGATGATGTTCTTCGCCAGGTAGTAGCCCGGCGCCGCCTTGGCGCCGAACAGGAAGACGCGCGGCACGATGTCCAGATTCGGGTTGTCGCGCAGCTGGCGATACAGCGACAGGATGTGCAGCAGGTTCAGGTGCTGGCGTTTGTACTCGTGCAGACGCTTGATCTGCACGTCGAAAATCGCGTCCGGGTCGAGCGTCAACCCCATCACACCGTGCACGTAATGAGCCAGCGCCACCTTGTTGTCGCGTTTGATCTGCTGATAACGCTGGCGGAACGCCGCGTCGTCGGCGAATTTTTCCAGCCCGCGCAACGCGTCGAGATCGTTCGCCCATTCCACCTTCAGCGTCTCGTCGATCAGGCCCGACAGCGCCGGGTTGCACTGTTTCAGCCAGCGGCGCGGCGTGATGCCGTTGGTGACGTTATGGAATTTGTTCGGCCACAGCTGGTGATATTCCGGGAACAGATCCTTCACCACCAGATCCGAGTGCAGCTGCGCCACGCCGTTGACCGCAAAGCCGCTGACCACGCACAGGTTGGCCATGCGCACCTGCTTGTTGTGGTGCACCGCCAGTTTGGCCCACACCGCCTCGTCGCCCGGCCAGTGCTTATCCACCAGCTTTTTGAACCTGGCGTTGATCTGTTTGATGATGGAGAAATGGCGCGGCAGCAGGCTGCGCACCAGTTTTTCATCCCAGCACTCCAGCGCTTCCGGCATCAGGGTGTGGTTGGTATAGGCGAAAGTGTTGCTGGTGATCGCCCAGGCCGCCTCCCACTCCAGCTGGTGTTCGTCCAGCAGAATGCGCAGCATTTCCGGAATGGCGATGGTCGGGTGGGTGTCGTTCAGCTGGATCACTTCGTACTTCGGCAGCTCTTCAATCTTGCGGCCGGCCTGATGGTGCTTGCGCAAAATGTCCGCCACCGAGCAGGCGCACTGGAAATACTGCTGCATCAGGCGCAGGCGCTTGCCGGCCTGATGGTTGTCGTTCGGGTAGAGCACCTTGGTCAGCTTGTCGGCTTCTACGCCCTGCTTCTCCGCCTGCAGGAATTTGCCGTCGTTGAAATCGCTCAGGTTGAACGGATGCTGATGGGTCGCCTGCCACAGGCGCAGCGGCTGCGCCACGCCGTTGCGATACCCCAGCACCGGCAGATCCCAGGCTTCGCCGCGCAGGGTGAAGGCCGGGCGCCACAGTTCGCGGCCGTCGGCCTGCTTTTCCAGCTTGCCGCCGATGCCCACGTCCACCGCCAGCGCGGCGTTGTGGCGGAACCACGGGTAGCTCTCGCGCTGCCAGTTATCCGGCGCCTCTTGCTGCTGCCCCCCCTGGAACGACTGGCGGAACAGCCCGTACTGATAGTTCAGCCCATACCCGGTGGCCGGTTGCTCCACCGTCGCCATCGAGTCAAGGAAACAGGCCGCCAGCCGCCCCAGCCCGCCGTTGCCCAGCGCCGGATCGGTTTCCTGCTCCAGCAGATCCGCCAGCTTGACGTTCTGCTCCGCCAGCGCCTGCTCGACGGTGTCGTACCAGCCCAGGTTGATCAGGTTGTTCGCCGTCAGCCGGCCGATCAGAAACTCCATCGAGATGTAGTTCACGTGGCGCAGCGGTTTGGCGCTTTTGCGCGGCGCCGGCTGTGCGGCCAGCTGCTCGGCCAGCGCCGCACTGACGGCTTCCCACCATTGATGTTGCGTCATCTGCTGTGCGGAACTGAGGCCGAACCGTTGCCACTGACGGGCAAGCGCCGCCAGAAAAGCATCCTTCTTGAGCGTAGGCTGTGACATAAGGAAAACTCTCTATCCAGTAAGTGGGTCAAATTGCCGCTATCGTGCCGGTGAGAAAGCCTGACGGCATCATCCCGCCTGGGGATTAGCTGGGGAGGAGGATTGGGGCGTAGCTGGAATTGTGATCTCAGGCACTGTTTGACTCCCTTGCAACGATGCAAAAAAGCCCGCCAACGCGTGCGGCGAGCACTGAGAACGTTAGCCATGACGTTAGCACAAGTATTCGCACTGCTGAAGTTTTGTGCATGGCCGGAAATGCGATCTGCAACCGCAACGCCGCGCGCCGACGCCAAACGTAAAAAAGTGTGATCGATAGCAACTTAACTCCAAGCCGATGCGGAAGCTTGTTGCAATACGTTTAGGGTTGGCAGAAGTTAGGGGGAGCTATTAATTACGAACCATAAAATAATTAGCGCCACTCCAATCCCGGCGGGAACCGCGATTTATACCCTGGAATACTATGCTGATCCCATCAAAACTGAGCCGCCCGGTACGGCTGCAAAATACCGTGATCCGCGATCGCCTGCTGGCCAAACTGGCCAGCGCGGGCAACTATCGCCTGACACTGGTCAATTGCCCGGCGGGATACGGAAAAACCACGCTGATCGCCCAATGGGCGGCCGGCAAGGCCGATCTGGGCTGGTATTCGCTGGACGAGAGCGACAACCAACCGGAGCGCTTCGCCAGCTACCTGATCGCCGCGCTGCAGCAGGCCAGCGGCGGCCGCTGCGTCAAGAGCGAGGCGCTGAGCCAGAAACACCAGTACGCCAGCCTGTCGGCACTGTTCGCCCAGCTGTTTATCGAGCTGGCCGACTGGCACCAGCCGCTGTACCTGGTGATCGACGACTACCATCTGATCACCAACGACGCCATTCACGAAGCCATGCGCTTCTTCCTGCGCCATCAGCCGGAAAACCTGACGCTGATCCTGCTCTCGCGCACCCTGCCGCCGCTCGGCATCGCCAATCTGCGGGTGCGCGATCAGCTGCTGGAAATGGGTACGCAGCAGCTGGCGTTTACCCATCAGGAAGCCAAACAATTCTTCGACTGCCGCCTGGCGGCGCCGATGGAACAGCAGGACAGCAGCCGCCTGTGCGACGAAGTCGAAGGCTGGGCCACCGCGCTGCAGCTGATCGCGCTGTCGGCCCGCCAGTCCGCCTCGTCGGCTCAGCTGTCGGCCAAGCGGCTGGCGGGGCTGAACGCCAGCCACCTGTCCGACTATCTGGTGGACGAAGTGCTGGATCACGTCGATGCCGAGGCGCGCGCCTTCCTGCTGCGCTGTTCGGTGCTGCGCTCGATGAACGACGCGCTGATCGTGCGGCTGACCGGCGAAGACAACGGCCAGCAGCGGCTGGAGGAGCTGGAGCGCCAGGGGCTGTTTATCCACCGCATGGACGACACCGGCGAATGGTTCAACTTCCATCCGCTGTTCGCTTCTTTCCTGCGCCAGCGTTGCCAGTGGGAGCTGGCGCTGGAGCTGCCGGGGTTGCACCGCGCCGCCGCCGAGGGCTGGCTGGCGCTAGGGTATCCGGCGGAGGCCATTCACCATGCGCTGGCGGCCAGCGACGTCAGCATGCTGCGCGATATCCTGCTGCAACACGCCTGGTCGCTGTTCCACCACAGCGAACTGGCCTTGCTGGAGGAGTGCCTCAACGCGCTGCCTTATGAGCGCCTGATCCAAAATCCCAAGCTGGCGCTGCTGCAGGCCTGGCTGGCGCAGAGCCAGCACCGCTACGGCGAGGTCAACACTCTGCTGGAGCGCGCCGAGCGCACCATGCGCGAGCAGAAAATCGAGATAGACCAAACGCTGCACGCCGAGTTCGACGCCTTACGCGCCCAGGTGGCGATCAACGCCGGTAAACCGGAAGAGGCCGAGCGGCTGGCGACCGAAGCGTTGAAATTCCTGCCGCTGTCCAGCTATTACAGCCGCATCGTCGCCACCTCGGTGACCGGCGAAGTGCACCACTGCAAGGGCGAACTGGCGCGCGCGCTGCCGATGATGCAGCAAACCGAGCAGATGGCGCGTCGTCATCAGGCCAACCATTACGCGCTCTGGGCGCTGCTGCAGCAGAGCGAAATCCTCATCGCCCAGGGCTTCCTGCAGGCCGCTTACGAAACCCAGGACAAGGCGTTCGAACTGATCCGCGAACAGCACCTGGAACAGCTGCCGATGCACGAGTTCCTGCTGCGCATTCGCGCGCAGATCCTGTGGTCGTGGTCGCGGCTGGACGAGGCGGAAGACGCGGCGCGCACCGGGCTGAAAATCCTGGCGAACTACCAGCCGCAGCAACAGTTGCAGTGCATCGCCATGCTGGCCAAATGCTCGCTGGCGCGCGGCGATCTGGACAACGCCAATACCCATCTGCAGCGCTGCGAAACCCTGCTGCACGGCGCCCACTACCATCGCGACTGGCTGACCAACACCGACAAGTCGCGGGTGATCCACTGGCAGATGACCGGCGACACCGCCGCCGCCGCCCAGTGGCTGCGCCACACCGAAAAGCCCGGCATGGCGGACAACCACTTCACGCAGGGCCAGTGGCGCAACATCGCGCGGGTGCAGATCCTGCTCGGCCAGTATGAAGAGGCCGGCGTGGTGCTGGATGAGCTGAACGAAAACGCCCGCCGCCTGCGGCTGGTGAGCGATCTCAACCGCAACCTGCTGCTCAGCAACCAGCTCTACTGGCTGCAAGAGCGCAAGGGCGAAGCGCAGCAGGCGTTGATCGAAGCGCTGTCGCTGGCCAACCGCACCGGCTTTATCAGCCACTTCGTCATCGAGGGCGAAGCGATGGCGCAGCAGCTGCGCCAGCTGATCCAGCTCAACACGCTGCCGGAGCTGGAACAGCATCGCGCCCAGCGCATCCTGCGCGACATCAACCAGCATCATCGGCACAAGTTCGCGCATTTTGACGAGAATTTCGTCGATAAGCTGCTGACCCACCCGCAGGTGCCGGAGCTGATCCGCACCAGCCCGCTCACCCAGCGCGAATGGCAGGTGCTGGGGCTGATCTATTCTGGCTACAGCAACGACCAGATCGCCGGCGAGTTGGACGTGGCGGCCACCACCATCAAGACGCACATCCGCAACCTGTATCAGAAACTGGGCGTGGCCCATCGCCAGGAAGCGGTGCAGCAAGCGCAGCAGCTGTTGAAGATGATGGGGTACGGCGCCTGAGAGTCAGCGCTGGCCGTAATAGGCGCCGGCGCCATGTTTGCGGCTGAAATGCTTTTCCAGCAGATAGTCATCGATCCGTTTCAGGCCGGGGTTAATATCCCGGCTGATCCACGCCATTTTCGCCACCTCCTCCAACACCACGGCGTTATGCACCGCCTCATCCGGCGTCCTTCCCCAACTGAACGGGCCATGCTGATACGCCAGGATGCCGGGAATGTGCAGCGGTTCACGCCCTTTCAGGGTTTCGATAATCACCCGACCGGTGTTCAGCTCATATTCCCGCGCCACCTCTTCCGCCGTCAGCCCGCGGGTACAAGGAATGTCGCCGGAAAAATAGTCGGCGTGGGTGGTGCCGAGCGCCGGTATCGCTTCACCCGCCTGCGCCCAGGCGGTGGCATGGGTGGAGTGCGTATGCACCACACCGCCGAGTTGGGGGAACGCCCGATACAGCGCCAAATGCGTCGGCGTATCGGACGAAGGCCGCAGTTGCCCCTCGACAACCTCACCTCGCGCATTCACCACCACCATATCCTCAGCCCGCATCGTTTCATAAGGTACGCCGCTGGGTTTGATCACCACCAGCCCACTGGCCCGATCGATGCCGCTGACATTGCCCCAGGTATAGGTCACCAGCCCGTGCTCAGGCAACGCCATATTGGCTCGGTACACCTGACTTTTCAGTTGCTCCAGCATGCTCCCCCCTTATTTCCAACCCGGCCTCGACCATGCGTTCAACCACCCAGGCTCGCGCCTCCCGCACCGCCCGCACCGCCCGCAGCGGATCGTCCGCTTTCTCGCTCCACATCTCGAGCAGATAGGGGCCGCGATAGCCGCTCTGCAACAGCGTTTCGAAACAGCGCACGAAATCGACCACGCCCTCGCCGAACGGCACATTCTTAAACTCCCCCGGCCGCGTATCCTTAACGTGTACCGCCACGATATGTCCGCGCCCGGCCATGAGCTCCATCGGCACATCGTTGTCCCAGGCAGACAAGTTGCCGATGTCCGGGTACAGCTGAAACCACGGGTTATTCAGGTAGTGGGCATAGCCCAGCGCCTTGCTGATCGAGTTCATCAGCGGATAGTCCATGATTTCCATCGCCAGCATGACCTGCGCACGGCTGGCCATCTCCACCGCCTGCGCCAATCCGGCGCGGAACCGGGCGCGGGTCTGCGCAGTTGACTGCTGGTAATAAACGTCATACCCGGCCAGTTGGATCACCCGGATGCCGGTATCCTGCGCCAGCCGAATAGCTTTTCGCACGATCTCCAGTCCCCGGTCGCGCGTGGTGTCGTCTTCACTGCCCAACGGAAAACGCCGGTGGGCGCTGAGGCATAAAGAAGGGATGCGCACACCGCTCGCCGCAACGGCGCTAACCAAGGCGAGCCGCTGTTCAGCGCTCCAGTCCAGCCGCACCAGGCGGCCGTCGCTTTCATCGATCGACATTTCAACGAAATCGAATCCCAACTCACCCGCCAGCTGCAGACGCGTCAGCCAGTCCTCGCCCGGCGGCAACGCTTTCTCATAGATGCCCAACGGCACGGATTTGTGCAACATAACCGCTCCTCAGCCCCACAGCTGGGCAATGACGGATTTAAATTCCCGCGCCGCCGCGACCGGATCGACGGCATCGCGAATGCTGCGTCCGGCGATAAAGACGTGGATGGGAATGCCCTGGAACAGAGGCAAATCCTCCAGCGCCAGTCCGCCGGTGACCGTCACCTTAAAACCCATCTCGCTCAGGCGACGCACCGCGCGGATATCGTCTTCGCTCCATGCGACCCCTGCGGCCTGCGCATCGCGGCTGCGGTGGTACACCACCTGCCCCATTCCCGCTTCACGCCACGCCTGCGCCTGTTCCCAGGTCCAGAACCCCGTCAGTTCGATCTGCACGTCGCCACCGAACTCATGCGCCACCTGCAGGGCGCCCTTGACCGTATTGATGTCGGCACAGCAGATCACCGTGATCCAATCGGCATGCGCCTCGAAGCACATTCGCGCCAAAATCTGACCCGCATCGGCGATTTTTGCGTCCGCCAACACGATGCGATCCGGATACAGCGCTTTCAGATCGCGCACGGCGCGCACGCCTTCCGCCACGCACAAAATAGTGCCAACTTCGATGATGTCGACTTCGGCCGCGATCAGGCGAGTCGTGTCGTAAGCTGCGGCCATGGACAGGTTATCCAGCGCCACCTGCAACATCGGTAACTGCGTGTTCATTGTTTGTCTCCTTCAATCAATTCGCCGCCGTAGACGTTTTGTCGATCAACGCCAATACCTCGCTCGCGTGGCGACAGGCCCGCAAGCGATCGAAGTTCGCCTCATCTTCAAACAGATTCACCACTTGCATGATCCCCACCTCCTGATGCGTTTTGGCGTCCACCGCCGCCAGGGTGATCAAGATGTCTATCGGATCGTTGTCCTCATCGCCGAAACACACCGGCGTTTTCAAGGTGACCAAGGCGAAGCCGGTTTTCAGCACCCCTTCCTCCGGCCGGCCGTGCGGCATCGCCAGGCCCGGCGCCAGCACGAAGTAAGGGCCGTGCCGTTCGACGCCGGCCAAAATGGCGTCGAAATAGCGCGGTTCCACCACCCCGGCAGCCACCAGCAAATCGACGCCCAACCGCACCGCCTGCCGCCAGTCAGCAGCCTCCGCCTGCAGCTGGATGGCGTTGTTTTGCGCCAACGAATCGCTCAGCTTCATCACTCGCTCCTTACTGCTTCAAATCTTGCGGAAAATGCGTGCCGATAACTTCCATCAGCTTCGGGCCGAAGTCCGCCGCCGAGAGCATATTGCGCACCCCAACCACATATTTGTTGCCGCTCACGACGATTTCGTCGGCGACATGGGTGGAAGCAATGATGATGTCGGCCCCGTTCAACTCGGATTTGTATTCCCCCACCGCACAGCTGTTGACCGAATGATTCACACCTTGCTGCGTTAAAAATTGGTCGACTTTCATTTTCATGATCATGGAACTGCCTTGCCCGCAACCGCATACCGCCAGGATTCGTACCGTCATAATCTGCACTCCTATTAACGTGACGCTGGTTCAACCGATTGTTTTTCAGCATCTTCTTCCGCACGCAGGGTGCGTCCGGCGAAGAACATGTACAGCAGGGCGATAACGATCACCACCCCCATAAACCACAGGCCCAGACTCAGCCCCTGCATCAGCGGCGGCGCCAGAATCGACCAGTCCGCCATGCCCATCCAGGCGCTTAGCCCGGTCAGTTTGATGGCCCACACGCAGCCGAAGATCTCTATCACTCCCATCACCAGACAGATCTTCATCGCCGCGCGCCAGCCGCCGAAGTGGTTAGCGAATACGCCGATGGTGGCGTTAGAAAAGAACATGGGAATGAAACCGGGAATGATCATGATGGAAGAGCCGAGCGCCAACAGTATGCCGACGGCGATCAGTTGGCCGATGGTGCCCCACATAAAACCCCACACCACGGCGTTGGGCGCGAAGCTATAAATGGCGGCGCAGTCGATGGCCAGTACCGCGCCGGGGATCAGACGTTGGGATATGCCGTTAAAGGCCTCGGTCAATTCGGCGACGAACATGCGCACGCCCTGCACGATGATGAAAATCGCCACCGCGAACATCAGCCCGGTTTGCAGGATATAAATGCTCCAGTGGGTTTTACCGGCCATCGCCTGCAGAGTGTCCAAGCCGAACGAGCACAGAATGATGCCGAAAAACAGCGTCATCACGATGGCGGTGGACACGATGTTGTCATGGAAAATGTTCAGCCACCCGGGCAGCTTCAGATCTTCCACGCTGTCCTCTTTTTTACCGAGATACGGTGCGGCCTTGTATGCCAGCCACGACGCGAACTGCTGTTGGTGCCCGATCGAGAAGCCGCTGTTTTCCGTTACCGCCTGCGTCGGCTTGAACATCATGTTGGAGGTGATGCCCCAGTACAGTGAAGCCAATAGCGCGCTGCACAATACCGTCGTCCACATGCCGTAACCCAGAATGTAGAAAAATACCGCGATCAGCCCGACCTGCTGAAACATGATGTGGCCGGTGAGCATGATGGTACGAATCCCGGTAATACGCCGCAGCAGTACGTAGAGAATGTTCAGCGCCAATGCCAGCAATACCGCGTAGCCGACCCAGCTGTAGGCGTCCCCCATACGTTCGATGGTGGCCATCATCGAAGCATAGGTGTCCGAAATCGCCCCGTTGATGCCGTATACCTCGGACAACTTCGCCACAACCGGTTTGAACGTGCCGGTCAGGATGCCGGAGCCGGCCTGCAATAACATGAAACCGATAATAGTCTTGATGGTGCCTTTGATGATGACCGCCGCGCTTTTGCGCAGCAACGTGTAACCCAGCAGTGTAACCAGCCCCAGCAGCAGCGGCGCATTGGTCATCACCTGGTTAAAAAAGACGGTGAAGATGGTGTAAAGGGTTTCCATACGGCTCTCCCGGAAAGGTTGGCGTGCAGGTAACGCCCTCACCATATCAATCACCAACAATCACAAAAAGATCATAAATGATTATTTGTGAACAACCTCGCAAGATAAAAATCAATTCCACTAGCATTCAATGAATTAGGCAACATACATTTTATTACCCATTGAATTTAATAGCAGTAACCAGGAGAAGCATAAGCGCCATGGGCAGTGTCGCACGCGAATAAGGCGGCGTTAACGGGAGTTAAGATCGTTGTCAGCTGAAAAAAACGATGCTAGATTCAATCAAAACAAGTCACATAAAATCTTAATGTGATTACTTATGATTTTATTATCACCGACAATGAGGAAAAACCCATGAGTAAAGTCAACGACATCACCCGCGAGTCCTGGATATTGAACACCTTTCCCGAATGGGGCACTTGGCTGAACGAAGAGATAGAGCAGGAGAAAGTCGCGCCCGGCACCTTCGCCATGTGGTGGCTGGGCTGCACCGGCATCTGGCTCAAGTCTGAAGAAGGCGCCAACCTGTGCGTCGATTTTTGGTGTGGCACCGGCAAGCAGAGCCACGCCAACCCGCTGATGAAAACCGGCCACCAAATGCAGCGCATGGCCGGGGTGCGGAAACTGCAGCCGAACCTGCGCACCACCCCATTCGTACTCGACCCGTTCGCCATCACCCAGCTCGACGCCGTGCTGGCCACGCACGATCACAACGACCATATCGATGTGAACGTCGCGGCGGCCGTGTTGCAGAACTGTCCCGAATCCGTCCCGTTTATCGGGCCGAAAAGCTGTGTGGATATCTGGATCGGCTGGGGCGTGCCGCCGGCGCGCTGCATCACCGTCAAACCTGGCGACGTGATAAAAATCAAAGACGTCGAAATTCATGCGCTGGATGCTTTCGATCGCACGGCGCTGATCACATTACCGGTGGAACAAAAGGCCGCGGGCGTACTGCCGGACGGCATGGATCTGCGTGCGGTCAACTACCTGTTCAAAACGCCGGGCGGCAACCTTTATCACAGCGGCGATTCTCACTACTCCAACTATTACGCCAAGCACGGCAACGATCACCACATTGATGTCGCCCTCGGCTCCTATGGCGAGAACCCACGCGGCATTACCGACAAGATGACCAGCGCCGACATCTTGCGCATGGCGGAATCGTTGAACGCCAAGGTCGTGATCCCCTTCCACCACGATATTTGGTCGAATTTCCAGGCAGACCCGCAGGAGATCCGCGTGTTGTGGGACATGAAAAAAGATCGGCTCAAGTACGGTTTCAAACCCTTTATCTGGCAGGTTGGCGGCAAGTTCATCTGGCCGCAGGACAAAGACAATCTGGAATATCACTATCCGCGCGGGTTCGATGATTGTTTCACCCAAGAACCCGACCTGCCCTTCAAGTCTTTCTTGTAATCAACCGGTGTTGCATACTGATGCGCGCTTTTGAACGGCAATGATTCAAATCGTCAAACGGCGCGCATATAATCGAAGGCAACGACGTTCTTCTCACCCTGATGGAGCCCGCATGACAGAGTCCCAACGCCACAATGCCATTCTCGATCTCTTGCATCGCAAGGGGCAAATCTCCGTGGCGGACGTGATCGCGGCGTTTGACATCTCTCCGGCCACCGCGCGCCGGGACATCAACAAACTGAATGAAATTGGCAAATTACGCAAAGTGCGCAACGGCGCCGAAGCCACGCAAACCCCGCGCCCGGCCTGGACGCCGCTTAACATCCACCAAACCCAGCATCTCGACGAAAAAATGCGCATCGCGGCAGCGGCGGCGCAACTCTGTCAGCCGGGCGAAAGCGTGGTGATCAACTGCGGTTCCACCGCATTTCTGCTGGGGCGTGAAATTTGCGGCAAGCCGGTTCAGGTGATCACCAACTACCTGCCGCTGGCCAACTACCTGATCGAACAGGACCATGACAGCGTGGTGATCATGGGTGGCCAGTACAACAAGACTCAGTCGATTACCCTGGCGCCTCAGGACGGCGACGCGACGCTGTACGCCGGGCACTGGATGTTCACCAGCGGTATCGGCCTTACCGCCGAGGGTTTGTATAAAACGGATATGCTGACCGCCATGGCGGAGCAAAAGATGCTCAACTACGTCGGTAAACTGGTGGTGCTGGTCGACAGCAGCAAAGTCGGCCAACGCGCCGGCATGCTGTTCAGCCGCACCGAGCAAATCGCCATGGTGATCACCGGCCGCGCCGCCAATCCGGCGATCGTTGAACAACTGCGTCAACAGGGCGTTGAAGTGCTGCTGGTGTGACAAAACCACACCCTTGCTCTGGTCTTAAACGCCGCAGAGTTGGTTACAATAGCGGCGTCCCCCAATTACGAGGCAGTCAGCAGTATGGAACAGTTCGAAGCGATCAACGTTGAGCAAGCGTACGCCCGCTGGAAAGAGGGCAGCGCCGCCCTGGTCGACATCCGCGATCCGCAAAGTTTTGAAGCCGGGCATACGCCGGGCGCCTTTCACCTCACCAACGCCACCCTGTCGGCCTTTATGCAGCAAAACGACTTCGAGCGGCCGGTAATGGTGATGTGCTACCACGGCAACAGCAGCCGCAGCGCGGCGCAGTACCTGCTGCACCAGGGGTTCGACGCGGTCTACAGCATCGACGGCGGCTTCGAGGCCTGGGCCCGCCAGTATCCGCAAGACGTGGAAACCTCTGCCTGATCCCCTCCGCCCGCCGTGCATCGGCGGGCTTCCCCTTCGATTTTGTGCGCGTTTTCGCGGGTTTTTCGCAGATCCGTTTGCCAGCGCTCAGGATTTCGACGTTATAATCGGCCGTCAGGGTCGCCGGCGGGCAAGCCGCGGCCAAAATCATTCACTTACGACGGAAGAGCAATGGTTAGAGTAATCGCCGTATCCAACCCGCGCCTAGCGCTGGCCTTTGTCGACTATATGGCGACCCAGGGCATCCGGCTTGAGCTGCGCAACAGCGGCGAGGCGGCGGAAATCTGGCTGGCCGACGACGTTCACCTCGAGCAGGTGCAACACGAGCTGCAGCAGTTTCTGACCGATCCGCTCAACCGCCGTTATCAGGCAGCCAGCTGGCAGACCGGCCATACCGACGCCGGCCTGCACTATCAGAGCGAATCCTATCTGCACACCCTGCGCAGCAAGGCCGGGCCGCTGACGCTCGGCGTGATGGTGCTGTGCATCGCGGTCTATATTCTGATGCAGGCGCTGGGTGACGATGCCGTGATGTACTGGCTCTCTTGGCCGCAGGACAGCAGCCAATACACGCAGCTGTGGCGCTGGGTCAGCCATGCGTTCCTGCACTTCTCCCTGCTGCATATTCTGTTTAACCTGATGTGGTGGTGGTATCTCGGCGGCCAGATGGAAAAACGCCTCGGCGCCGGCAAGCTGTTCGTGCTGGCGGTGGTATCGGCCTTCTTCAGCGGCTGGGCGCAATCGCTGTTCAGCGGCGCGCTGTTCGGCGGGCTGTCAGGCGTGGTTTATGCGCTGATGGGCTATGTCTGGCTGTCGGGCGAACGGGCGCCAGAGCGCGGCCTGATGCTGCCGCGCGGGCTGATGGCGTTCTCGGTGCTGTGGCTGGTGGCCGGATATTTCGATATTTTAGGAATGTCGATCGCCAACGCGGCACATGTAGCCGGTTTAGTGTTAGGGTTATTGATGGCATTTTGGGATACGCGTCATCGCGCACACAACGAACAATAACAGCCGGGAGCTGTGCCCAGCGGGCATAGCGGGCGTTTTAGGGGATTATCGTGAAGCAAACACAGCGTCATGACGCAATTATCGAGCTGGTGCGCCTGCAGGGTTACGTCAGCACGGAAGAGCTGGTGGAACATTTTGACGTCAGCCCGCAAACGATTCGCCGCGATTTGAATGACCTGGCCGACCAGAACAAGATCCAGCGTCACCACGGCGGCGCGGCGTTGCCTTCCAGCTCGGTCAACGCTGCCTATAACGATCGCAAGGTGATGTGGTCGGAAGAGAAGGCCCGCATCGCGCAGCGCGTCGCCAGCCAGATCCCGGACGGCGCCACGCTGTTCATCGATATCGGCACCACGCCGGAAGCGGTGGCCCATGCGCTGATGAACCACAAGAACCTGCGCGTGGTCACCAACAACCTCAACGTCGCCACCCTGCTGACCGCCAAGGAAGACTTCCGTCTGATCCTGGCCGGCGGCGAAGTGCGCACCCGCGACGGCGGCATCATGGGCGAAGCCACCCTGGACTTTATCTCCCAATTCCGCCTCGATTACGGCATTCTCGGCATCAGCGGCATCGATATGGACGGCTCGCTGCTCGAATTCGACTATCACGAAGTGCGCACCAAACGCGCGATTATCGAAAATTCCCGCTGCGTAATGCTGGTCACCGACCACTCCAAATTCGGCCGCAACGCCATGGTCAACCTGGGCAACATGAATCTGATCGACTACCTGTTTACCGACCAGTTGCCGCCGCCGAGCGTGATGAAAATCATCGAGCAGTACGACGTGCAGCTGGAGCTGTGCTGATCCGCCGTTAACCCGCGGGGCGCGCCGCCGCCCCGTTTCCCCCCGACGCCCCCTTTTCGACAGCCGTTTGCCCGCCCGCTCCATATCCTTATCATTTATGTGCCTATCATCACCAAACTGTTACCTTTATCACGCCTAAATGTTTTTGTTTGGTTAAGTCTTGGCTTGCTTGTTGGTTTTTGATTACAATCATGAGCGAAAACGAACATGAAAGAGCTATTTCGAACATCTGGAGGAAGATGACGTGGAAACCAAAGACTTGATCGTTATCGGTGGCGGCATCAACGGTGCCGGCATCGCGGCGGATGCTGCCGGGCGCGGGCTGTCGGTACTGCTACTGGAAGCGCAAGACTTGGCCTGTGCTACGTCTTCCGCCAGTTCCAAACTGATCCACGGTGGCCTGCGCTACCTGGAACACTACGAATTCCGTTTGGTGAGCGAAGCGCTGGCCGAACGTGAAGTGCTGCTGAAGCTGGCGCCGCACATCGCGTTCCCAATGCGTTTCCGCCTGCCGCACCAGCCGCACCTGCGCCCGGCCTGGATGATCCGTATCGGCCTGTTCCTGTACGATCACCTGGGCAAACGCACCAGCCTGCCGGGCAGCAAGGGCTTGCGCTTTGGACCAGAGTCGGTGCTGAAGCCTGAATTGAAGCGCGGTTTCGAATATTCCGACTGCTGGGTCGACGATGCTCGCCTGGTGGTGCTGAACGCGCAGGAAGTGGAAAAACGCGGCGGCGAAGTGCGCACCCGCACCAAAGTGACCCGCGCATGGCGTGAAAACGGCATGTGGATGGTGGAAGCGGTCGATATCGACAGCGGCAAAACCTTCACCTGGCGCGCCAAAGGCCTGGTGAACGCCACCGGCCCGTGGGTGAAAAACTTCTTCGACGACGGCCTGAAGCTGAAATCGCCTTACGGCATCCGCCTGATCAAAGGCAGCCACATCGTGGTGCCGCGCGTACACGATCAGCCGCAGTCTTACATTCTGCAGAACGAAGACCACCGCATCGTGTTCGTGATCCCGTGGAATGACGAGTTCTCCATCATCGGCACCACCGACGTGGAGTACAAAGGCGATCCGAAGGACGTGAAGATCGACGAGAACGAAATCGCTTATCTGCTGAAAGTGTACAACGATCACTTCAAGAAGCAGCTGGGCCGCGACGACATCGTCTGGACTTACTCCGGCGTGCGTCCGCTGTGCGACGACGAATCCGATTCGCCGCAGGCGATCACCCGCGATTACACGCTGGACGTGCACGACGAACAAGGCAAGGCGCCGCTGCTGTCGGTCTTCGGCGGCAAGCTGACCACCTACCGCAAGCTGGCCGAACATGCGATGGAAAAACTGGCCCACTACTACCCAGGCTGCGGCCCGGCGTGGACCAAAAACGCCACGCTGCCAGGCGGTGACATCGGCGGCGATCGCGACGGCTACGCGGCCAAACTGCGCCGTGCGCACGGCTGGCTGCCGGAAGCCCTGGCGCGCCGCTATGCCCGCACCTACGGCAGCCAGAGCGAGCTGATCCTGGCCGGCGCCAACGGCCTCGCCGATCTGGGCGAAGATTTCGGCCACGGTCTGTATGAAGCCGAACTGCGCTACCTGACCGAAAAAGAGTGGGTCGTAGAGCTGGCCGACGCCATCTGGCGCCGCACCAAGCTGGGCATGTGGCTGGACGAAGCGCAGCAGGCGCGAGTGAAAGCCTGGCTGGCGGAACACGCGAAAACGAAAACGCTGTCTCTGGCTTCCTGAGCCGCAGCGTAACGAAGAAAGGGCCGGTTATCCGGCCTTTTTCTTTTTCTATTTGCCGTCCACATCGGCAACGTCGCTAAAGGCGCCAGCCGAACCCCGCGCTTTCACCAAACCACCGCATTGCCCGTTCCCGCAGCGCATTGACCAGGGGCGAGTTGCTGCTGGCACGCGGCTCAGCCAGAACAATACGCTGTGGCGGTAACGGTTCTGCAATGGGAAGGATGGCCAATGGCTGTCCATCGTAGCTGTGATCGCCAAAAGGTCGGGTGTAAGCCACGGCGACACCGAAACCGTTGGCCACCAGACCACGCTGCAATTCGAGGGAGTAGGCTTTACTGAGGCGCTGTGGCTGCAGACCGTAGAAGTGAAACAATTCCAGGAAATGTTGTGAGCTGTAGGCTTGATTCGTCAACACCAAAGGGTAGTTACAGAGCTGCCGCAAGCTGACCTCGCCTTGATCAGCCAATGGATGGTCGGCCGGCAACAGTGCATGAGCGGACAGTTCACATAATACGGTGCTGCGTATCCGCTCCGGCAGGCCAAGATCATAGCTGAGCGCCGCGTCCAACGTGCCGTTGCTCAACTGCTTGCTGATTTGGTCGAAACCATATTCACGAATCGAGACACCAATCGCCGGATGACTTTCTTTCAGCCCGCGCAACAGCTGCGGCAGGCAGTAAGGCGCCAAATCCTCAAAACACCCCAGCGTCAGCTCACCGGCCAAGGTTCTGCGCTCGTCGGCCAGGCGTTCCAGCTCGTGCACGCCGGCAACTATCTGCTGGGCCTTGTCCATCGCGTGTCGCCCAAATGGCGTGAGCGTCACCCCTTGTCCCCGCTGGCGCACAAACAGCGCTTTCCCCATAAGCTCTTCCAATTCATTGAGCGCAGCGGAAACCGCCGGCTGCGAGACATTCAAGTGCTCGGCAGCCTGTGTGATATTGCCGTGGCGAGTCACCGCCAGGGCGCAGCGAATATGGCGCAGCGTAATCTTCATAAAAAAACCTGAGGAGCCAGATCGGAACATATTATTTTATTTTTGGAGGGCTCTGACGAATAGTCCAATGGTGGTCGCCGAGATCATGGCGGCCGTCACAAAGGAGCCACTATGAACCAGTCAGTCACCTCTTTGGTCTCAAAGGACGATATCGCTGCTTTCCAACGCGATGGCGCTATTTGCCTGCGTGGTGCGTTCAAAGATTGGATCGAACCTATCGCCGAGGGCATAGCGCGCAATCAGCGTGAGCCGGGGCCATACGCCACTAACGTCGTCGCTACCGGTGAACCGGGCGGTTTCTTCGATGACTACTGCAACTGGGAACGCATTCCCGAATTTGCCGCCGTCGTTCGCGAATCGCCTGCAGCCGGCATCGCGGCGGCGGTCATGCAATCTCCCAGCGCGCAATTCTTTCACGACCATGTGCTGGTCAAGGAACCCGGCACGCAGAAACCGACCCCCTGGCATCAGGACATCCCCTATTATTTTCTCGATGGCGAACAGACCGTCAGTCTGTGGATCCCGGTTGACCCCGTGCGTGAGGCAACCCTGCGCCTGATTGCCGGTTCCCACCAATGGCCGCAATGGGTATTGCCGCTGCGTTGGAAGGACGACGGTAACTTTTACGAGGATGTCAGCCGTTATCGGCCGGTGCCCAACCCGGATATCGAACCCGATATGTCGGTTTTAGAGTGGGAAATGGAGCCTGGCGATGCAGTGCTGTTCGACTTCCGCACCGTACACGGCGCGCGGGGTAACCTTAGCACATCCCGGCGGCGCGTGCTGTCACTGCGCTGGTTAGGCGAAGATGTGCGCTATGCCGAACGCCCGGGGAAAACATCACCGCCCTATCCCTACCATGGTATGCAACCTGGCCAGCGCCTGCGTCCGGATTGGTTCCCTCAGATCTGGCCTGAAACCTAAGCGCGTCCCACCTGCACAATAAAAAAGAGCCTGACAGCGTCTCAGCCGACGATCAGGCCAAACATCGCTGCTGAGGAGAGAGTTATGTCGTTTCACACCATCCTGCCCGAAGTACACGAGCTGATGCCGCCCATGGTGGCGTTGCGCCAGCACCTGCACGCCCATCCTGAATTGAGCGAAGAAGAGTTCGACACCAGTCGTTTGGTCGCGGACAAGCTGCGCGATTGGGGTTATGACGTCCATCACGGCCTGGCGGGAACCGGCGTCGTCGCGTCGCTGCGCAAAGGACAAAGCCAGCGCATTATTGGCCTGCGTGCCGATATGGACGCGTTACCGATCGTCGAAACCAGCGGCCTGCCTTACGCCAGCCGCCACAGTGGCAAAATGCATGCCTGCGGCCACGACGGTCATACCGCGATGCTCTTGGCAGCTGGCCAATGTCTGGCTCAAAGCATCGATTTCGACGGCACCGTGCGTCTTATCTTTCAACCCGCCGAGGAAGGATTCCTGGGAGCGAAGAGAATGGTCGAAGATGGCCTGTTCCAACGCTTCCCCTGCGATGCGGTATTCGCCCTGCACAATTGGCCCGGATTGCCGGTAGGCTGCTTCGGCTTCCTGCCTGGGGCCTTTATGGCCTCGGCCGATACGGTGACGATCCGCATCAACGGCCGGGGCGGCCACGGCGCCATGCCTCACGAAACGGCCGATCCGGTCGTCGCCGCCGCCTCTCTGGTCATGGCATTGCAAACCGTCGTCGCGCGCAATCTGCCGCCGTTGGACATGGGTGTCGTCGGAATAGGGTCAATTCATGGCGGCGGCAGTTCTACGGTAGTGCCAACCTGCGTAGAACTGGCGATCACCGTCAGAGCGCTGAAGGAAGCCACGCGCCGCCTGTTGTTGCAACGCATTGAAGCCCTGGCGCATGCCCAAGCAGCAGCCTTTGGCACAACGGCCGAAGTCACCGTCGATGCCAATGCCTATCCGGTGCTCTACAACCACCCTGAAGAAACCGATCTGGCTCGCTCGGTGGCGCTCTCATGGCTCGGGGAGGATGGCGTGGTTCCCGACATGCAGCCGATGACCTGCAGCGAGGATTTCTCTTTCATGCTGAAGGCCTGCCCCGGCAGCTATCTGATCATGGGCAACGGCCAAGGGACGGAAGGCGGTTGTCCGTTGCACAACCCCGGCTATGACTTCAATGACGCGGCGCTGCCCTATGGGGCCAGTTATTGGGTGAAGCTGGTGAGCACGTACCTCAAACCCGCCGACTGATTCATCGCCTGCACCGTTCATTCAGGCCGGGCACATTCTGCCCGGCAGCTCACCCTGAGCCTCCCTTGTCTGCAAGGAGAACGTCATGACCGCCACTTCCACCCTCTCCGCACCGAGTGCGGGGGCGAACCTGTACGCTTCACGCCGGCGAGTCATCACCGGCACCACAATTGGCAACGCCCTGGAGTTTTTCGACTTCACGGTATTCAGTTTTCTGATGTTGTTTATTGGCCCGCTGTTTTTCCCCGCCGCTTCAGCCTATGGACAGTTGTTGTTGACCACGGGCACGTTCGGCGTCGGTTTCCTTATGCGGCCGATTGGCGCGCTTCTAATCGGCTCTTATTCCGACCGCTTCGGGCGACGCTCGGCGATGGCGCTGACCCTGTTTCTCATGGGATTGGGTTGCGCCATGATGGCTCTGGCGCCAACGTATAAACAAATCGGCATGATGGCGCCTTTAATCATTGTGCTGGCGCGTTTGATACAGGGCTTTGCCGCCGGCGGGGAAGTGGGTGCGGCCACCACCTTACTGGTAGAACATGCGCCGCCTGCGCAAAGAGGGTTTTACGCCAGTTGGCAGTTCGGCAGCCAATCGCTAGGCATTTTTCTTGGCGCCGTCATGGTCGCCGCGCTGGTGGCCGGCCTGGATCAACAGGCGATGAGCGATTGGGGATGGCGGGTGCCGTTTTTCATCGGCATGCTCACCGCACCGGTAGGATGGTATATACGGCGTCATCTGGAAGATACCCTCATCATTGGCTTGCCCACCCAACAGGCCAAACAGCATGCCGCCTGCCGCAGCCCGCTGCGCGAACTGTTCGGACAACACAAACTGACGTTGGTTAAAAGCGTACTGCTGATGCTGGGCGCCATGGTCTCGACCCAAATCATCGCTTTTTATATGCCGGCCTATGCCGCCCGGGTGCTGGGTCTGCCCACCACCTCCAGCCTGCTGGCCAGCGTCGTCGTGGGCATCACCTGTTTTCTGCTCTCGCCACCGGTCGGCTGGCTGGCGGATCGCTATGGGCGCAAACGGGTGATCTTTTACTCGCGGCTGCTGACGCTGGTGGCGATTGTCCCCAGCTTCCAGTGGCTGAACGCCGCGCCCAGCCTTTTCAACCTACTGCTGATCATCGGCCTGTTATCCATGTTGTTAACCCTGCAAACGGTGCCAGGCATTACCATGCTGCCGGAGATGTTTCCCAAATCGATCCGTACCACCGGCATGGCGGCAGCTTACGGCATTGGCGTTTCGGTATTTGGTGGATTCGCGCAGTTCTTCGTGACCTGGTTACTGCAGGTGACCGGTCAGCCCCTCGCACCAGCCTGGTACATGATGGCGACAGTCGCCCTGTCCACGCTGGCGCTGCTGTGGATACGCGATCGTACCGGCGAAGATATCGATCGCATCACGAGTGAGAATTAGCGCCAAAATAAAAACGCGCCCGATAGAATTTATCGGGCGCGTTTGCCAAACGGGTGACATCAATAAAGCATCACAGCTTCACTGGCTGAATGTGCCAGATTTCGTCCGCGTATTCCTGAATGGTGCGATCGGAGGAGAAGTAGCCCATGTTGGCGATATTCAGCACCGCGCGCCGCGTCCACTCGTCCTGATTGAGATACACCTCGTCCACCTTGTCCTGCGTGTCCACATAGCTGCGGTAATCCGCCAACAGCTGATAGTGATCGCCCAGGTTGACCAGCGAGTCGAACAAATTGCCGTAGCGTTTCGGCTCTTCCGGGCTGAACACGCCGGTGGCGATCTGCGTCAGCGCCTGATGCAGTTCTGGGTCTTGCTCATAGTACTGGCGCGGGTTGTAACCGTTGCGACGCAGTTCCTCGACCTGCTCGGCGGTATTGCCGAAGATAAAGATATTCTCCTCCCCTACGTGCTCGCGCATCTCGACGTTGGCGCCGTCCAGCGTACCGATGGTCAGCGCGCCGTTCAGCGCGAACTTCATGTTGCTGGTGCCCGAGGCCTCGGTGCCCGCCAGCGAGATCTGTTCGGACAGATCCGCCGCCGGGATAATGATCTGCGCCAGGCTGACGCCGTAGTTCGGAATGAACACCACCTTCAGTTGGGTATGCACGCGCGGATCGTTGTTGATCACTTTGGCCACGTCGTTGATCAAGCGGATGATCTGCTTGGCGGCATAGTAGGCCGAGGCCGCCTTGCCGGCGAAGATCACCACCCGCGGCACGCGATCGATCTCCGGATCGTCCAGCAGACGGTTATACAGCGTGATGACGTGCAGCACATTGAGCAGCTGCCGTTTGTACTCGTGGATGCGCTTGATCTGCACGTCGAACAGCGCATCCGGGTTGACCACCACGTTGAGCGTTTTGGCGATGTACAGCGCCAGCCGCTCCTTGTTCTGCCGCTTGGCGCGCTGCACCGCCTGCAGGAAACTCGGGTAATCGACGTTGGCTTTGATCTCGCTCAGCTGGCTGAGATCGGTGCGCCAGGTTTGGCCGATGCAGTCGTCCAGCACCGCCGCCAGCGGCGGGTTGGCCAGCGCCAGCCAACGGCGCGGCGTCACCCCGTTGGTTTTGTTGCAGAAACGATTAGGGAACAGCCGGGCGAAGTCGGCGAACAGCGACTGCACCATCAATTCGGAATGCAGGGCGGAAACGCCGTTGACCTTGTGGCTGGCCACCACCGCCAGCCACGCCATGCGCACCCGGCGGCCGTTGGTTTCGTCGATGATCGAGACCCGCGCCAGCAGGTCGTTGTCGCCCGGCGCCACTTCCTGCACCATCTTGAGGAAGTGATCGTTGATTTCGAAAATCAGCTGCAGGTGGCGCGGCAAGATGCGGCCAATCATGTCCAGCGGCCAGGTCTCCAGCGCCTCGCTCATCAGTGTGTGGTTGGTGTAAGAAAACACCTGCTCCACCACTTCCCAGGCGTCGAGCCACTTGAATTTGTGCTCGTCGATCAGCCGGTGCATCAGCTCGGGAATCGACAAGACCGGGTGAGTGTCGTTGAGGTGAATGGCGATCTTGTCCGCCAGGTTGTCGAAGGTTTTGTGCATCAGCCAATGGCGGTTGAGGATGTCCTGCACCGTCGCCGACACCAGGAAATACTCCTGCCGCAGCCGCAGCTCACGCCCGGAGGAGGTCGAGTCGTCCGGATACAGCACGCGCGACACGTTCTCCGAGTGGTTTTTATCCTCCACCGCGGCGAAATAATCGCCCTGGTTGAACTTACCGAGGTTGATCTCGTTACTGGCCTGCGCGCCCCACAGCCGCAGGGTGTTGGTGGCATCGGTGTCGAAACCGGGGATCACCTGATCGTAGGCGATGGCCACGACCTCTTCGGTCTCCAGCCAGCGCGCCTTGGCGCCCTCCTGCTGCACGCGGCCGCCGAAGCGCACCTTGTAGCGGGTGTTGTGGCGCGGAAACTCCCACGGATTACCGTACTCCAGCCAGTAGTCCGGCGACTCCATCTGTTGGCCGTTGACGATGTTCTGCTTGAACATGCCGTACTCGTAGCGAATGCCGTAGCCGCGCCCCGGCAGCGCCAGCGTCGCCAGCGAATCGAGGAAGCAGGCCGCCAGGCGGCCCAGACCGCCGTTGCCGAGGCCAGGGTCGTTCTCTTCTTCCAGCAGTTCACCCAGGCTCAACCCCATTTCGTTCAGCGCGTTGTCGATATCATGATAGATGCCCATCGACAGCAGCGCGTTCGACAGGGTGCGGCCGATCAGGAACTCCATCGACAGGTAATACACCTGCCGCACGTCCTGCGACAGCTGGGCGCGGTTGGAACGCAGCCAGCGTTCAACCATGCGATCGCGCACCGCGAACAGCACGGCGTTCAGCCAGTCGTGCCGGTTGGCGATGGCCGGATCCTTGCCGACGATAAACATCAGCTTATAGGCGATGGAGTGTTTCAGCGCTTCCACACTGACCGTAGGTGAGGTGTAACTAAACGGTGAAGTCATGGCTTTTTAATCCCTTGTAGGGAGCCCAGCCATTCGCCGCGGAATAGCGGGCCCCGCTGAACATGGACGCGGCACGCCGCGCCCCGACAATCAACCCAAACGGCTGCCCGCCGCGCGTCAACCCGAGACGCGAAACGCGGGCTACAAACGTTGATAAAGCGATAAATACTCTTTCGCCGCCACCGGCCAGCCGAAGTCCACGCTCATGGCGTGGCGCTGAACGTGGCGCCAGTGTTTCGGCCGGCTCCACAGCACCATGGCGCGGCGGATGGCGTTGCCCAGCGCGACGGCATCGCAATCGTCGAACACGAAGCCGCTGGCGGTGCCGTCGGCCAGGTTCTCCAGCGCGCAGTCCACCACCGTGTCCGCCAGCCCGCCGGTGCGGCGCACCAGCGGCAGCGTGCCGTATTTCAGGCCGTAGAGCTGCGTCAGGCCGCAGGGCTCGAAGCGGCTCGGCACCAGAATCACGTCGGCGCCGCCGATGATGCGGTGAGAGAAGGATTCGTGATAGCCGATCTGCACCCCAACCTGCTCGGGATAATCGGCGGCGGCGGCCAGAAACGCCTGTTGCAGCACCGCATCGCCGGCGCCCAGCAGCGCCAGCTGCCCGCCCTGCGCCAGCAGCTCAGGCAGTGCCTGCAGCACCAGATCCAGGCCTTTTTGGCTGGTCAATCGGCTCACCACCGCGAACACCGGCAGCGATTCATCCACCTTCAGCCCCATGGCCTTTTGCAGATGCAGCTTGTTTTTGACCTTGCTTTTCAGATCGTCGGCGTCGTAGCGGGCGCTCAGCCGCGGGTCGCGGGCCGGATCCCAAATGTTGTCGTCCACCCCGTTGAGGATGCCGCTCAGCCTGCCCTGCCGCTGCCGCTCCTGCAGCAGCCCCTCCATGCCGTAGCCGAACTCCGGCCGGGTGATCTCGCGCGCATAGGTCGGGCTGACGGCGGTCACGTGGTCGGCATAAAACAGCCCGGCCTTGAGGAACGACATCTGGCCGTAGAACTCCAGGCCATAAACATCGTAAAACGACGCCGGCAGCCACAGCTCGGTCACGTGATGGGCAGAGAACAGCCCTTGATAGGCCAGGTTGTGCACCGTAAACACCGAGCGCGCCGGGTGGCCGTTGGCGGCCAGATAGGCGCAGCTCAGGCCGGCGTGCCAGTCGTGGGCATGTACCAGCTGCGGCCGCCAGTAGCGATCCAGCCCCTTGGCCAGCTCGCAGGCCATCCAGCCCAGCAGCGCAAAGCGGCGGTGGTTGTCGGGATAGGCGTACATGGACTGATCGTGGTACGGGCTGCCCGGCCGGTCATACAGCCAGGGCGCATCGATGAGATAGATGCCCACGCCATGGTAGGTGCCGTAACGCAGGCCGACCCGGCCGGCGAACGAGTCGATTTCCGCCACCAGCGAGGTGTCGGGGATGCCGTTGCGTACGTCAGGGAAAGCGGGCAATAGCACCCGAACATCGGCGCCTTCGGCGATTTGCGCCGCCGGCAGCGCGCCAACCACGTCTGCGAGTCCACCCGTTTTCAGCAGGGGGAACATTTCAGAACATACGTGTAAGACCTGCATTATCACTCCTGAAAGTCGGCCGAAGGCCTCTGGATAAGAAATAAAGCAGGCTTGCCGCTGTTATGCGTGCCGCGTTGCGCAAGCCATCGAACCGTTCATCAGGCGGCAGGCTATCGTTCTGCCGCCCACGTTAACTCACAATTTTGACAACATTTCGCGCGTCACCAGCACGATGCCGCCTTCCGAGCGATAAAAACGCTTGCTGTCCTCATCGGCGTTTTCCCCGATCACCATGCCTTCCGGAATGTGGCAGGCGCGGTCGATGATGCAGCGCCGCAGGCGGCAGGAACGGCCGACGTTCACGTCCGGCAACAATACGGTAGAGTCGATGGTGCAGAACGAGTTCACTCGCACGCGCGGGAACAGCACCGAATGCACCACCACCGAGCCCGAGACGATACAGCCGCCGGACACCAGCGAGTTCATGGTCATGCCGTGGCTGCCGGAGCGATCCTGCACGAACTTGGCCGGCGGCAGCGGCTCCATGTGGGTGCGGATCGGCCAGGCGCGGTCGTACATGTCCAGCTCCGGCGTCACCGACGCCAGATCGAGGTTGGCGCGCCAGTAGGCGTCCAGCGTGCCCACATCGCGCCAGTACGGCGGCAGATCGGGGTTGGAGGTCACGCAGGACAAGGTAAACGGATGCGCCCACGCCGCCTGCTGCGCGGTGATTTTCGGGATCAGATCCTTGCCGAAATCGTGGCTGGAGCCGGGGGTCGACATATCCTCTTCCAGCAGCTGAAACAGGTAGGCGGCATTAAAAATATAGATGCCCATGCTGGCCAGCGACATATCCGGGTTGCCCGGCATCGCCGGCGGATCGGCGGGTTTCTCCAGAAACTCGATGATGCGGTCGCTTTCATCCACCTTCATCACGCCGAATTCGCCGGCTTCGCTGCGCGGCACCGGCAGGCAGGCCACGGTGCACTGGGCGCCCTTCTCGACGTGGTCTATCAGCATGCGCGAGTAATCCATCTTGTAGATGTGGTCGCCCGCCAGGATCACCACGTATTCGGCCTCATAGCGGCGGATGATGTCCAGGTTCTGATACACCGCGTCGGCGGTGCCTTTGTACCAATGCTCGGTGCTGAGGCGCTGCTGGGCCGGCAGCAGATCGACGAACTCGTTCATTTCCTCGTTGAGAAACGACCAGCCGCGCTGAATGTGCTGCACCAGCGTGTGCGACTGGTATTGGGTGATCACGCCGATGCGGCGAATGCCGGAGTTCAGGCAGTTCGACAGGGCGAAATCGATGATGCGGAACTTGCCGCCAAAGTGGACGGCGGGCTTGGCGCGGGTGGAGGTCAAATCTTTCAGACGCGAGCCGCGGCCGCCGGCCAGGATCAGCGCTACGGATTTAATCGGCAGCTGGCGCGCCAACATCAGGGGGTCTTTATTTTCAAACCTAACCATAGCGGACTCCTTTTATTATTTCCGTACCAGAACGCAAAGCGATCGCGCGGCCTGGTGCCAGGCGGGTAACACCGCCCGTGAGTCTTCCTGAGTGAACGGGGCGACAACCTGCCAATCGCCTTCCGGCAACCTCATCTCCACCGTTTGCGGCGTGGCGTTGACCAGCAGCAGCCAGTGCTGCGACAGCAGGATCTGCATGAGCAGATCGCCTTGCTCCCACTGCTGCGCGTCGAGCGGCTGCCCTTGCGCGTTCAGCCACTGCACGTTGCCGTCGCCCTGCTGCCACCAGCGGTCCTGTTGCAACGCGGGGATCTGGCGGCGCAGCGCGATCAGCGCCGCGACGTAATCGGTCAACGCGTCATCCGCCGTGGCCCAATCGAGCCAGGTGGTGGCGTTGTCCTGACAATAGGCGTTGTTGTTCCCCTGCTGGCTGTGTCCCTGTTCATCGCCGGCCAGCAGCATCGGCGTTCCCTGGGACAGCAACAGCGTGGCGAGCATCGCCCGCTGGCTGGCCCTGCGGCGTTGCACAATGGCGTCGTCGGCGACCAGGCCTTCCACGCCGTGGTTGTTGCTGAAATTGCGATCGCTGCCGTCACGGTTGCCTTCGCCGTTCGGCTGGTTGTGTTTCTCGTTGAAGCTGACCACGTCCTGCAGGGTAAAACCGTCATGGGCGGTCAGCATGTTGACGGTGGCGTAAGGCGCCCGCCCACGCTGGTTGTACAGATCGCTGGAGGCGGCGAAACGCCGGGCGAACTGGCCGAGCGACACGCCGCTCTGCAGCCAGAAACGGCGCATGTTGTCGCGATAATGGTCGTTCCATTCGGCGAAGCGGCCGGGGAACGCCCCCACCTGATAGCCGCCGGGGCCAACGTCCCAGGGTTCGGCGATCAGCTTGCAGCGCGACAGCACATCGTCCGCCAGCATCGCCTGGAACAGCGGCGCATCGCGATCGAATCCCGGCGTGCGGCCGAGCACGCTGCCCAGATCGAAGCGGAAACCGTCGACGTGGCACTCCCGCACCCAAAAATGCAGGCAATCCATCACCCAGGCCACGCCCTGCGGCTGATCCAATCGCAGGGTGTTGCCGCAGCCGGTGTCGTTGACGTAGTCCCCTTCCGGCGTCAGCCAGTAGTAGCTCTGGTTGTCGATGCCGCTCAGCGACAGCATCGGCCCGTCCCTGTCCAGCTCGGCGCTGTGGTTGAACACCACGTCGAGGATCACCTCGATGCCGGCTTGGTGCAGCGCCTTGACCGCATCGCGAAATTCGTTCAGCGGCGTGCACTCGGTGCTCAGGCTGGCGTAGCGGTTGTCCGGCGCATAGGGCGCCAGCACGTTATAGCCCCAGTAGTTGATCAGCCCCAGCCGCTGCAGCCGCGGTTCGGAGGTATGTTGCTGCACCGGCAGCAGTTCCAGCGCGGTGATGCCGAGGCGTTTGAAGTGGGCGATCATCACCGGGTGCCCCAGCGCGGCAAAGCTGCCGCGCAGCGCCGGCGGGATCTTCGGGTGCAGCAGCGTCAGGCCGCGCACGTGCGCTTCGTAAATCACCGTCTGCCCCCAGGGCGTGGCGGGCGGGCGATCGTCCTGCCAGTCGTACTGTTCGTCCACCACCACGCATTTCGGCATCAGCTCGGCGCTGTCGTGCGGATCAGGCTGTTCGTAACCGCCGTGCAGGTGCGGGTGATCCGCCACCGGCCCCTCCACCGCGCGCGCGGCCGGATCGAGCGCCAGCTTGTTGGGGTTGAAACGCTGCCCGTTCGCCGGGTCGAACGGGCCGTAGACCCGGTAACCGTAACGTTGCCCCGGCCTGCCGCCCGGCAAATAGCCATGCCAGATATCGCCGCTGCGCGCCGGCAGCGGCAGGCGCACTTCGCGTTGCTGGCCGTCGAACAGGCACAGCTCCACCCGCTCGGCGTGCGCCGAGTACAGGGTAAAGTTGATGCCTTCGCCGTCGTAATGCGCGCCCAGCGGCGCGGCGAGGCCGGCCGTCAGCTCCGTCATGGCGCCTCCCGCAGCAGATAAATGGTCGCCAGCGGCGGCAGCGTCACGCAGATGGAAAAGTCGCGGCCGTGGCTGCCGACCGCTTCGGAAGAGACCCGCCCCTGATTGCCGGCGTTGCTGCCGTGATAGTGGTGCGAATCGGTATTGAGGATCTCGCGATAGTCGCCGGCGCGTGAGAGGCCGATGCGGTAGCGGTAGCGCGGCACCGGGGTAAAGTTGCTGATGGCGATCAGCTCATTGCCCTGCGAATCGTAGCGCGCGAACGCGAACACCGAGTTGTCGTGATCGTCGACCACCAGCCACTCGAAGCCGTCCGGGCGGTAGTCACGCTCGTACAGCGGCGCCTGCTGCCGGTAGCAATGGTTCAGATCGCGCACCAGCCGCTGCACGCCGTTGTGCCAGTTATCCAGCCCCTCCAGCAAATGCCAGTCGAGGCTGGTATCGAAATTCCACTCGCGCCCCTGCGCAAACTCGCAGCCCATAAACAGCAGCTTTTTGCCCGGATGCGCCCACATAAACCCGTAATAGGCGCGCAGGTTGGCGAACTTTTGCCAAGCGTCGCCCGGCATGCGGTCGAGGATCGATTTTTTGCCGTGCACCACTTCATCGTGCGAGATAGGCAACACGAAGTTCTCGGTGTAGGCGTACAGCATGCCGAAGGTCATCTGGTTGTGGTGATACTTGCGGTGCACCGGATCGCACTTCATGTAATTGAGCGTGTCGTGCATCCAGCCGAGGTTCCACTTGTAGTGGAATCCCAGGCCGTTGGCGTCCGGCGGCAGGGTGACGCCGGAATAGTCGGTGGACTCCTCCGCCAATGTCACCGCGCCCGGCTGCGCCTGGCCGATAGTCTGGTTGGTATAACGCAGGAAGGCGATCGCCTCCAGGTTCTCGTTGCCGCCGTAGTAATTCGGCACCCACTCGCCGTCGGCGCGGCTGTAGTCGCGATAAATCATCGACGCCACCGCATCGACCCGCAGCGCGTCGATGCCAAAGCGCTCCAGCCAATACAGCGCGTTGCCCGCCAGGTAGTTGCGCACCTCGTGGCGGCCGTAGTTGTAGATCAGCGTATTCCAGTCCTGGTGGTAGCCTTCGCGCGGATCGGCGTATTCGTACAGCGCGGTGCCGTCGAAGTTCGCCAGGCCGTAGGCGTCACTCGGGAAGTGCCCCGGCACCCAGTCGAGGATCACGTTGATGCCCGCCTCATGCGCCGCCGCCACGAACGCCCTGAAATCGGCCGGCGTGCCGAAGCGCCGGGTCGGCGCATACAGTCCCAGCGGCTGGTAGCCCCAGCTGCCGTCGAACGGGTGCTCGTTGATCGGCAGCAGCTCGATATGGGTAAATCCCATGTCCTTCACATAGTCGATAAGCTGCACCGCCAGCTCGCCGTAGCTGAGCCAGAAATGGTTGTCGGTGTGACGACGCCATGAGCCGAGATGCACCTCGTAGATGGCGATCGGCTGGTCAAAATCGTTGGCGCGGCGGCGCGCCTGCGTCGACGGCACCACCTCCGGCAGCGGCGCCACCAGCGAGGCGGTGTCCGGGCGCATCTGCGCCTCGAAGGCGTAAGGATCGGCTTTCAACTGGGTATTGCCGTAGCAATCGACGATTTCATATTTGTACAGCTGGCCGGCCCGCACGCCGGGCAGGAACAGCTCCCAGATGCCGTTTTCACGCCGCAGACGCATCGGATGGCGGCGGCCGTCCCAGAAGTTGAACTCCCCCACCACCGAGACGCGCTGGGCGTTGGGCGCCCAAACGGCAAAGCTAACGCCGTCGACGTCATCCAACGTGGCGAGGTGAGCTCCCAGGCGTTCATAGGGGCGCAGGTGCGTGCCCTCAGCCAATAGCCAGCTGTCGATGTCCTGCAGCAGCGGGCCGAACCGATAGGGATCGTCGACGGTCTGTTGGTGATCGCGCCAGCTGACCTGCAGCTGATAGCGGAAAGGATTTTTGCGCCGCGGCACCACGGCGCTGAAGAAGCCGCGCGGATCGTCGCAGTTCAACTGCACCAGCCGCCGGCCGGTTTGCTGTTCCACCAGCCAGACTGCGCCAGCGTCCGGCAGCAGCGCGCGCACCTGCAGACCGTTATCGGTCGCATGCATGCCAAGCAGAGCAAAGGGGTCGGCGTAATGGCCGGAGATGATCTGATCAATCACGTCACGATCGGGAAGTACAGGCATAGTCTTCTTCCTTAGATTAACAGCATGATCTAAGCACGGCTTGTTGGTTATTCCTTGGCCGTTTTGGTCATCATGCAATGCATTCGGTATCCAAAGCGTGATTGCGGTCGGTTATTGACCAATCTTTACTCTGCCGACCTGAATTTCGCTCTTTATGCTTATTTTTAGAAATATTTCAGTCATGGTGAAAAATTGTTCGCCCATGCGTTAAGCATAGCCAATGTCTGTTAAAAACTGCTCAGCATTGCTCAGGAAAATTCTTCATTAAGAAAACTGCCAGCCTGGCGGCGCCGGCATGCGGCGGCCGACGAGGAGATATGCGGGGTACAGCTCATTGAAGCAGGGCTTGCGATGACGTTGCCCGACGCGGCAAACAAAAAAGCGGAAAATAAGGCTTTAGGGGGCTGAAAGTAGCCAGCCCCCAGGAAGTGCGGGTTTACAGCAGAATACGCAGCATGCGGCGCAGCGGCTCGGCCGCGCCCCACAGCAGCTGGTCGCCCACGGTGAACGCCGACAGGTACTCCGGCCCCATATTCAGCTTGCGCAGACGGCCGACCGGCGTATTCAGCGTGCCGGTCACCGCCGCCGGCGTCAGTTCGCGCATGGTCAGCTCACGGTCGTTCGGGATCACGCGCACCCAGTCGTTGTGCGTCGCCAGCATCTGCTCGATTTCCGGCAGCGACACGTCTTTTTTCAGCTTCAGGGTGAACGCCTGGCTGTGGCAGCGCAGCGCGCCGACGCGCACGCACAGGCCATCGACCGGGATCACGCTGCCGGTGTTCAGAATCTTGTTGGTTTCCGCCTGGCCTTTCCACTCTTCGCGGCTCTGGCCGTTGTCGAGCTGCTTGTCGATCCACGGGATCAGGCTGCCGGCCAGCGGCACGCCGAAGTTATCGGTCGGCAGTTTGCCGCTGCGGGTGGCCTCGGTCACCTTGCGCTCGATATCCAGAATGGCGGAAGCCGGATCCTGCAGCTCTTTCGCCACGTCGGCATGCAGCATGCCCATCTGGGTCAACAGTTCGCGCATGTGGCGCGCGCCGCCGCCGGAGGCCGCCTGATAAGTGGCGACCGACGCCCACTCCACCAGATCGTTGGCGAACAGGCCGCCGAGCGACATCAGCATCAGGCTGACGGTGCAGTTGCCGCCGACGAAGGTTTTGATGCCGTTGTCCAGGCCCTGCTGAATCACCGCGTGGTTGACCGGATCCAGGATGATGATGGCGTCGTCCTGCATGCGCAGCGAAGAGGCCGCGTCGATCCAGTACCCCTGCCAACCGCTGGCGCGCAGCTTAGGATAAACTTCGTTGGTATAATCGCCGCCCTGACAGGTAATAATGATATCGAGCGCGCTCAGCGCGTCGATGTCATACGCATCCTGCAGCGTGCCCTGCTGGCCGCCGAAGGCCGGCGCGGCGGAACCGTGCTGCGAGGTGGAGAAAAAGACCGGGCGAATGGCATCGAAATCGCGCTCTTCCGTCATGCGTTGCATGAGAACCGAGCCGACCATTCCGCGCCAACCGATGAAACCAACGTTTTTCATAATATCTGTGTCCCGCCCGGATAAGGGCTTATGTAGGTGATAACGAGTTGTGTGCAATATCTCCTCACCTTACAAAATGTCGGCGCGGGCGCAAAGTGAATTTATTCGATGGCTGGGGATTTCTCAGCAATCCTTCTTATAGGCAAGGACGCGGCCGGAAAGGCCGAGGCGTTTTCCCGATCACGAGGTCACCATGACAGAGATGATTTCCGCTACGGTATTGCTGTTTTTAATTATGGATCCGCTGGGCAACCTGCCGATTTTCATGTCGGTGCTCAAGCATCTGGAACCGCGCCGCCGTCGGGTAGTGCTGATCCGCGAGCTGCTGATCGCCCTGCTGCTGATGCTGATCTTCCTGTTCGCCGGCGAGAAAATTCTGGCGTTCCTCAACCTGCGCACCGAAACCGTCTCCATTTCCGGCGGCATCATCCTGTTTCTGATCGCCATCAAGATGATTTTCCCCACGCAGGAGGGCAACAGTTCGGGGCTGTCCGCCGGCGAAGAGCCCTTCCTGGTGCCGCTGGCGATCCCGCTGGTGGCCGGGCCGTCGATTCTGGCGGCGCTGATGCTGCTGTCGCACCAGTATCCGCACCAGCTGCCCCATCTGGTGGCGGCGCTGTTGATCGCCTGGGGCCTCTCTGCGGCCATTTTGCTGATGTCGAACCTGTTCCTGCGCCTGCTGGGCAGCAAAGGCGTCAGCGCGCTGGAACGGTTGATGGGGCTGATTCTGGTGATGCTGTCGACCCAGATGTTCCTGGACGGCGTGAGGGCTTACATGAAGCTGTAGGCGCCTGGCGGCGCCGACGACGGCCCGCGCTCAGCGGGCGGTGATGCGGTTGATGCAGGCGAGCGTGTCGGCGACCACGCCGTCCAGCGGCTGGTTGATGTCGATCGCCTGCACATCCGGCTCCTGCTCGCCCGGCTCTTCCAGCGTGGCGAACTGCGAAACCAGCATCTGCGGTTTGAAGAAGTGGCCCTTGCGCTGTTTCAGGCGCTCCTCAATCACCGTCTTGTCCCCTTTCAGGTAGAGGAAATGCAGGTTGCGATTGCCTTCGCGCAGGCGGTCGCGATAGCTTTTTTTCAGCGCCGAACACACCAGCAGCGACACCGGATTGGTGCGTTGCATGGCGAAGATGGCGTCGTTCAAGGCCGCCAGCCACGGGGCGCGATCGTTGTCGTCCAGCGCGTGCCCGGCGGCCATTTTGTTGATGTTGGCGCGCGGATGCAGGTAATCGCCGTCCAGCATGGCGGCATCGGCCTCGCGGGCGACGGCGCTGGCTACGGCGGATTTGCCGCTGCCGGAGACGCCCATCAGGATAAATACGTGATTCTGCGGATTACTCATTGTGTCATGCCCTTATGGGAACTGGCGCGAGCGCGCCAAATGCGTCCCGACTGATAAAGATACTCTGGAACGCCGACGCCCCGCAGGGCGCCGGATAAAGATTATACGACCGTCGCCAGCAGCAGGCAGCCCACCAGGCCGCACACCGAGATGATGGTTTCCAGCACCGACCAGGATTTGATGGTTTCCATGATGCTCAGGTTGAAGTACTCCTTGAACAGCCAGAAGCCAGGATCATTAACGTGCGAGAAGATAACGCTGCCGGAACCGACCGCAATCACCATCAGCTCAGGGCTGACGCCGGTGGTGGCGATCAGCGGGGCGACGATGCCGCCGGCGGTGATCGCCGCCACGGTGGCGGAACCCAGCGCCAGACGCAGCGCGGCGGCGATCGACCAGGCCATCAGAATCGGCGAAACGTTGCTGCCTTCCATCAGGCCGGCGATGTACTGCTCGACGCCGCTGTCCACCAGCACCTGCTTGAAGGCGCCGCCGCCGCCGATGATCAACAGCATCATGGCGATGATTTTAATCGAATCGGTGATGGTGCCCATCACTTCATCCATGGTGCGGCCGCGGTTCAGGCCGAAGGTGAAGATAGCGATCAGCACGGCGATCAGGGTCGCCATCACCGGGTCGCCGAAGAACTCGGCGAAGCGCAGCAGGCTGTGGCCCTTCGGCAACACCATTTCAGCGACCGCGCGCAGTGCCATCAGGATCACCGGCACCAGCGACGTGGCGACGCTGACGCCAAAGCTCGGCATCTCCGCTTCTGTAAAGGTTTTCGGGTTGTACAGGCCTTCCGGCACCGGCTTGTCGATGCCTTTCAGGAAGCGGGCATAAACCGGGCCGGCCAGGATCACCGTCGGGATCGCCAGCAGCGTGCCGTACAGCAGGGTTTTACCCATATCGGCATGGAAGATGGTGGCGATGGCGGTCGGGCCCGGGTGCGGCGGCAGGAAGCCGTGGGTCACCGACAGCGCGGCGGCCATCGGCACGCCGACGTACAGCAGCGGGATGCGCGCGGAAGCGGCGATGGTGAACACCAGCGGCAGCAGCAGCACGAAGCCCACTTCGTAGAACAGCGCGAAGCCGACGGTGAAGCCGGTCAGCACCACCGCCCATTGAATGTGTTTTCTGCCGAACTTGTCGATCAGCGTGGTGGCGATGCGCTGCGCGCCGCCGCAGTCCGCCAGCAGCTTGCCGAGCATGGCGCCGAAGCCCATGATCAGCGCCAGGCTGCCCAACGTGCCGCCCACGCCGGCCTTGATGGAGCCGATGACTTTATCGACCGGCATGCCCTGTGCGATCCCGACCGCCAGGGCAACCAGCACCAGAGAGATAAAGCCGTTCAGCTTGAAGCGGATCATCAGCAGCAGCAGCAGCGCTACGCCGCCTGCAACAATCACTAATGGCATAATTTTTCTCCAACCTTTTATCGCGACTCTCTTTACGATAGGCGTAAAGCGTGCGGTTGTTTTATTTTTAGGCTCTTTCCCGGTGTTTAAGAAGAGCTGTAGGTGTTGTTGAGTCAGAGGTTCAGTCTTGCAGCAAGATGACCGCACACTCGTTGTTACCGGTATCATGATACCGGTAACAACATGAGCGCCGGAACCGGGTAAGCGGCTAAAATTCGCGTTCTGGGACAGAGATCAAACTTATGCCGGCAACGAGCGGCGGGCTTACAGGCGGGATAACCCGCGCGCCTCAGGGCGCGCTGCAAAAAGAAAGGGTGTTAAAACAGAACGTTAAAATGGCTCAGATACTGCCGCCGGGGATCACGGTGAAACCGACGTCCACCATGCGCGGGCACACCGTTTCGCCGCGCAGCCGGGCCAGCAAGCGCTCGGCGCCGATCTGCCCCATGCGTTCGCGCGGCGTCAGCACGCTGGCCAACTTCGGCACCATCACCTGGCCGATATCATGGCCGTGGAAACCGGCGATCGCCATGTCCTGCGGGATCGACAGCCCCTGCCGCTGGCACTCGAAGGCCGCGCCGATCGCCAGGTCATCGTTGGTGCAGAAGATACTGTCGATCTGCGGATAGTCGCGCTGCGCCTGGCGCAGCAGCTCGCCGCCGGCGGAATAGGAGGAAGAGCGTGCGGTCATGATGCTGTACGGCTCCAGGCCGGATTCGCGCATCGCCTGCTCATACCCCTGCTGTTTGATGATGGTACGTTCATCCTGTCGGGCGCCGAAATAGACCACGTGACGGTGGCCGTGCGCGATGATCTGCTGGGTCATCTGGCGCGCCGCCTCGAAGTTGTTGAAGCCCACCGCCAGATCGATGCACGGCGAGACGCAGTCCATCAGCTCCACCACCGGAATGCCCGCCACCTCGATCATTTTCAGGGTGCGTGGCGTGTGATGGCGTTCAGACAGGATCAGGCCGTCGATATTGTAAGAAAGCAGCGAGGTCAGACGCTCTTCTTCACGCTCCGGCAGGTAGCCATAGTGCGCCAGCATGGTCTGGTAGTTGTGCGCGTCGGTGACGCTTTCGATGCCGCGCAGCACTTCGGCGAACACCTGGTTGGTCAACGACGGCAACAGCACGCCAATCGCCCGGCTGGTGGCGTTGGAGAGGATGTCCGGCGCGCGGTTGGGGATGTAACCCAGCTCATCCAGCGCGACGGCGATTTTTTGCTGCAGGGCGGCAGAAACCTGGTCGGGATTGCGCAGATAACGGCTCACCGTCATCTTGGTCACGCCCACCTTGTCCGCCACATCCTGGAGTACCGGCCGTTTTTTCTTCATTATCAATGAACTGACTAACCGTGAATGGGCAGTCATTTTAGCAAAAAAAACGGCGGGCCGATATTGTCGGTTATGCGACGGCCAACAGAACTCACAGATTCTCCGCGCCAAGCGGAAACCGATAACCGCTACGTGCACTTCATCACACATTCGCCGTAATTTTTGGATCTCTCCACGCTTTTGGTGTATCCCTGACATAAATCTTCACTTAAATGAATATTTAAATGAGCCGCAGTCAATTTATAAAAAAAGAAGGGTTATCGCTGAGCTGTCTGGCGATGTACTTGCTGGGATGCCAACCGGGGGAGCGATTAAAAACGATTGGCGAACTGGCCCGCGACAACGCCCTGTCCATCGGTTTGATGCAGGCGGCGCTCAAGACACTGGAAAACGCAGGCTGCATAACCGTACAACGCAGCGGGCGCAACGGCAGCTTCTTAACCCATGTGGACTATAGGTCGCTGCTGGATTACGCCAACATTTCCCGCGTTGTTTGCGCCATGCCGTTACCCTATACCCGCGAGTACGAGGGGCTCGCCAGCGGATTGAAGCGCGAGTTTTCCGACGTACCGTTCTACTTTGCACATATGCGGGGAGCGGATATTCGCGTGGAATGTTTGCGCAATGGCATTTATGACCTGGCGGTCGTCTCGCGTCTGGCCGCCGAAGAGTATGTAAGCCGGCCGGAAAACGGGGTGAAGATCGCGGCGACGCTTGGAGAGCATTCTTGGGTATCGCATCAAATCATTCGCCGCCGCGGGGATCACGGCGCGGTGCGCAGAGTCGGCGTGGACTGCCGTTCGATGGACCAAAAGCTGCTGACGGATATGATTTATGACCCGGCGGCGGTCGCACGGGTGGAAATTCCTTACCACGACTGCCTGAGCCGGCTCGAAAACGGCACCATCGATGCCGTCGTCTGGAACGTCGAGAACCGCCAGGTGTTGGCTCGCTACGGGCTGGAGGCCATGGCCCTGGAAGGGGATCAACGCGTCGTGCTGGCGACGGAAGCTACCATTTTAATCCGCAGCGATGACCGAAGCACCGGGAAACTGCTGGATACTTTTGTCGATACGCATCGGGTTCGCCAGCATCAGCGCGCCGTGGTGTCAGAAGAGATTGAGCCCAGCTATTGAAGGAGAGATTGTGGAAGAGAAGATGAAGCTGCTTTGCCAGGCCGGAGTGATAGATGAAGATATCTTCCGCGGCATGTTGCAAGTCATTGACGATCTGGAAACGCGCTGGGGGCGCCCGCTGCCCGAGGAACAGGGATGGATGGCCATCGCGCATATGGCGAACGCGCTGATGCGTTCACGGCGCGGCGAAATCATCGCACCGCTGGGCGAGGATTTTCTGCAGGAGATCGCCGCATCGGGTGAACTGCCCCGCCTGCGGCGGCTGAATGATGGGCTGCTGGCAAAGTTCAGCGTACGGCTGCATCCCAACGAGGAAGGTTATCTCTTGGCCAACCTGTTCGGCTTGTCTCCCAAACAGCGGCATTGATTTTTTCGCAACAAATGTTCAAAAAAATGAATATTTAAATGAAGGCCAATCTGATGTTCCGGAAACCGCTGTCTTAAGGAGTTGCCAACCCTATGTTTTTAGATGCGCTACGCAAACAAAATCAGCCGCTGATTGACGCGTCGATCGGGCTGCTGCGCCAGCACAAACTCACGCCGGACACCTGGGTGATCGATGTGGATATGGTGAAACAGAATGCGCGCCGCATTCTGCAAACGGCGGAAGAATATCGTGTGACGCCGTATGTGATGAGCAAGCAGTTCGGCCGCAATCCCTGGCTGACCCAACAAATTATCGACCAGGGGTTCAGCGGAGCGGTGGCGGTGGATTTCCGCGAGGCGCGATGCCTGGCCAATAACGGCGTGCCGCTTCGCCATCTGGGGCATTTAGTGCAAATTCCGGACGGGGAAATCGAGAGCGCGCTGCGATGCCGGCCGGAAGTCATCACGGTTTTCTCATTTGAGAAAGCGCGCAGGATCGCCGAATGCGCCCGGCGTCTCGGCATGCGGCAACGCCTGCTGCTGAAAGTATGCCAGACCGGCGATATCGTCTACCCCGGTCAGGAAGGCGGCTTCCAGCCTGACGAGCTGGTCGATGTCGCGGCGCGCATCGCCGCGCTTGGCGGCGTGGAGATCGTCGGCGTCACGAATTTTCCTTGCGCCCTGGCGTCGGCAACGGCGGGCGAAAGCCTCACCACGCCGAACTTTACCACGCTGGTCAACGCGGCGAAAACGCTGCGCGCGGCGGGCTTTCCTATCGAGCAGGTTAACGCCCCGTCGGCCAATAGCTGCAACACCATCCCTGCGCTTGCCCGCGGCGGCGCGACGCATATTGAACCTGGCCACGCGTTTACCGGCACCATTCCGGCCAATGAATACGGCGATCAACCGGAACGCATCGCCATGCTGTATCTGTCGGAAGTGTCTCATAACGCAGGATCGAACAGCCTGTGCTTCGGCGGCGGCTATTACCGCCGCGGCCGCCTACGGAACGCGCTGGTTTTCGCCGGGGATACCCCCAGCGAGACGCGGACACTGCCGTTCAAATCGGACAATATCGATTACTACCTGGGGCTGGAGGGCAATTTCGCGGTTGGCAGCCCGGTAATAATGTGTTTCCGCACGCAGATCTTCGTCACCCGCAGCGACGTAGCGCTTATCCAGGGCATCAGCGCAGGCCGGCCAACGCTGGCCGGGCTCTACGACAGCCTGGGCAATCCCATCGTCTCGCGGCAATAGCCAAACGCCGTCGGCGTCTTAGCCGCCAATATCAGGGGGAACACAGCATGAACAAATTTGTAGTCCTGGTGATCGACAGCTTTGGCGTCGGCGCCATGGAGGATGTGCCGCAAGTCAGGCCGAACGACGCAGGCGCCAATACCTGCGGCCATATCTTGCAGCAATGTCCCGACCTGCGCCTGCCCGCAATGGAAAGATTGGGCCTGATCAACGCGCTGGGATACCGGGCCAACGTGATGGAGCCCAATCCGCAGGCAAACGTCGGCAAAGCGGCTCTGCAACATGAAGGCGCCGACTCGTTCATGGGGCATCAAGAAATTATGGGAACTCAGCCCAAACAGCCCTTCAGAATGCCGTTCGGCGAAATCATGGATAAAACGGCTGGCGCCCTGCGGAAAGCGGGCTACCGGGTGCAGCGGCTCCCGGTGACGGCGAATACGGCATACCTTTGGGTCAACGACGCCGTGGCCGTCGGCGATAACCTTGAAACCGACCCCGGCCTGGTCTACAACGTGACCGCCAATCTGAACCTGATCGATTACGACACGGTCAGAAAAATCGGCGCCATCGTTAGGCGATGCGCGCCCGTGAGCCGCGTCATTGTCTTCGGCGGAGAAAGCACCAGCAACGAAGCCATCGCCGCAGCGGCGCAAAGCCGGCAAGACATGTACGCCGGCATCGATGCCCCGCGTTCGGGCGTCTACCGGCAAGGCTTCCGGGTCGTTCATTTGGGTTACGGCGTCGATGAGGCCGTACAGGTTCCCGCCTGTCTGCAACGTCAAGGCATCCCGACATCCCTGATAGGGAAAGTGGCGGATATCGTCGCCAATCCCGACGGCGATAACTTCGGCGGGATTGTCGATTCCGCGCAAATCATGGCGCTGACCCTGAGCGAAGCGCAACGACCGGGCCGGCGATTTATCTGCACCAACATTCAGGAAACCGATCTGGCCGGGCATGCGCAGGATGTGGCGCGTTATGCGGAGCGCCTGCAACTGGTGGACGGATATCTGGCGCATCTCATGTCGCTGCTGGATAAGGACGACGCGTTAGTGGTCATGGCCGATCATGGCAACGACCCGACGATCGGGCATTCACAGCACACGCGCGAGTGCGTGCCCCTGCTGGTCTGGCGCCCGGGCGTTACTGGCGTCCGGCTGGGAGATCGGGCCACGCTGTCCGACGTGGGCGCCTCCGTTTGCGACGCCTTCGGCGCTCCCGCACCGCAGAACGGCACCTCTTTTTTCTCGTTATTGCAGGGGAATTCTCATGGCTGATCAGATTGAATGGCTCAACGCCGACGGCTACACCTATGCGCATGAACATCTGCACATCGATCTTTCACCGTTTAAGCATAACGATGACTGTCGCCTCGACAGCTATGCTCTGCTGCGCGATGAAATGGAGGCGTTGATGGCGCGGGGAGTCCGCAACATCGTCGAGGTAACGAACCGCTATATGGGGCGGGATGTCCACTTCATCGCGCGCCTGATGCGCGACACCGGTATCAACGTGCTGCTCTCCACCGGCTACTACCAACAGGATTTCTATCCCGAACACGTCGCCACCCGAGACGCGCAAACGCTGGCCGCCGAAATGATTGCCGAAATTGAATGCGGCATCGACGGCAGCGGCCTGTGCGCTGGCGTGATTGCCGAAATCGGCAGCAGCGAGGGCCGAATCACGCCCGACGAATCAAAAATGTTCCACGCCGCCGCCCTCGCTCACCACGCCACGGGGCGGCCAATCTCCACGCATACCAGCTTCAGCACCATGGGGCCGGAGCAGCTCGCCCTGCTGCAATCTTACGGCGTGCCGGCCGACCGCATCGTGATTGGCCACTGCGATCTGAAAGACAATCTGGAAACTGTCTTGCACCTGATCGATCGGGGAGCGTGGGTGCAGTTCGACACCATTGGCAAAAACAGCTACTACCCGGATGAAAAACGCGTGGCGATGCTGACCGCGCTGTCGCAACGCGGCCTGCTCGAGCGGGTGATGCTGTCGATGGACATCACGCGCCGTTCGCATCTGCGCGGCAACGGCGGCCCCGGCTTCAGCTACCTCATGGACAGTTTCGTTCCGCTGTTGCTGGAGGCGGGGATCGGTCAGCAAGCCGTGACCGCAATGCTGCAACACAACCCAAATCGGTTCTTCAAATAATAAGGTGATAGCCATGAAAAAAATCGGAATTGCAGGTTTACAGCGGGAACAGATCAAACAGGCCATCGAGAGCGCCGCCCCAGGCATTTTTGACGTCAGCATCTTAAGCGACATGGACGCCGCCGCCCGAGTCAAAAACGGCGAACTGGACTATTTCATCGGCGCCTGCAATACCGGCGCCGGCGCTGCGCTGTCCATCGCGATAGCCATCATCGGCTTCAACAAATGCTGCACGATCGCCAAGCCGGGCATTCGTGCGAAAGAAGAGCAAATAACGAAGTGGGTGGCGGAAGGAAAAGTCGCGTTTGGCCTTTCGGTCGAGCACGTCGAACATGCGATCCCGCTGTTGATTCGGCAACTGTCATAAGGAGGCGAAAATGGACCCTATCCTTTCCGTCATTCTGGTGTCCCTGTTGACGGGCATGACGGCGCTGTTATCTCACCGTTCGGCGGCAGTCTTTCATGACGGCATTCGCCCTATCCTTCCGCAACTGGTGGAAGGCCATATGAACCGTCGGGAAGCGGGCAGCATCGCTTTTGGCCTCAGCATAGGGTTCGTGGCCTCCGTCGGTATTTCATTTACCTTGTCCACCGGCTTGCTGAACAGCTGGCTGCTGTTTCTGCCTACCGACATCATCGGCGTGCTGGCCGTCAACGTGTGGCTGGCATTCATTCTCGGCGCCATCTGGGGCATTCTGGTCTTCACC
This sequence comes from Serratia sp. CY31944, assembly GCF_052169175.1. Classification (NCBI taxonomy): domain Bacteria; kingdom Pseudomonadati; phylum Pseudomonadota; class Gammaproteobacteria; order Enterobacterales; family Yersiniaceae; genus Serratia; species Serratia sp. CY31944. The sequence continues at coordinate 63,941 of NZ_JBJNLG010000010.1, read as the reverse complement.
AGCCTGCAGCCCATCAACCAACTCCTGACCTCGCTGCCGGTAGACATCATTGGCGCGCTGGGGGAACTGAGTAACCCGGTCGTGTCGGCCTTCGCGCTCTTTCCCCTGGTCGCCATTTTCTACCAGTTCGGCTGGAAACAGAGCGTGGTCGCGGCCCTGCTGGTGTTGCTGTCGCGCCTGATCGTCGTGCGTTATTTCCCACATCTGTTCCCGGAGTCGATCGAAATCTTCGTCGGTATGGTTTTGCTGTTGGGCATCGCGATTTTCCGCGATCTGAGAGATCGGCGGACTTCCCCAACGGGTGAAGAGGCTTCGGCCCCGTCGATGTTTGAGGAGCGCACACAGCGCATTATCAACAACCTGCCGCTTATTGCCGTAACCGGCGCGCTGATTTCTGCCGTCGCCAGCATGAAGATCTTCGGAGGCTCCGAAGTCTCGATTTATACGCTGGCGAAAGCCTACGCGCCCGGCATCTCGCCCGAAGAATCAGACGCCCTTCTGCACCAGGCGGCGCTGGCCGAATTCATGCGCGGGCTTGGATTCATTCCGCTGATCGCCACTACCGCGCTGGCGACCGGGGTATATGCGGTGGCGGGCTTCACGTTCGTCTTTGTCGTCGGTTACCTTTCCCCCTCGCCCTGGCTTGCCGCACCGGCGGGCGCCATCGTCATCACGCTGGAAATCCTGCTGCTGCGCTATATCGGCAAATGGCTGGGCCGATATCCTTCGGTGCGCAATGCATCCGACAATATCCGCAACGCGATGAATATGCTGATGGAATTCGCCTTGTTGATCGGCTCCACTTTCGCGGCCATCAAAATGGCCGGGTACACGGGCTTCAGCATGGCGGCGGCGCTCTATTTCCTTAACGAAGCGCTCGGCCGCCCGGTGCTGAAAATCGCCGCGCCGGTGGTGGCGGTCATTATCACCGGCATTCTGCTCAATATTTTCGGCTGGATCGGCCTGTTTGTGCCGCAGTGATCAAACCGTCGCCATTACTGAAACAGCGTCATGCCAGGAAGGGAATATATAACGATGGCTATATTCGCTCTGAACATAAAACGAAGCGCCGTTACAGGGCTCGCCCTGATTTGTCTGCAAAACGTGCCGGCGCATGCCGAGTCCATCGCGCCCAACAGCGATACCCGCGAGCGGTGGCGGGTAGACTATTCGGATATCGGCTATCCGAATGTAGGCTTTTCTCCCTACATAGAAGGCTGGATCAACGGTTATCTTACGCCCGCAGACTATCCGGACGGCGCGGCAATCCTGCCGGCCCCGCCGATTGAAGGCAGCGCGGCCTGGAAAGCCGACGTGGAAACCTTTTACCAGCTTCGCAAACTGCGCGATACGCCCCGGGGCAGGTTGGCGGTGGAGGATGCCAATCTGTCCTTCAATGCCATCGGTCGGGCTTTCTCCGCAGCGTTGGGTACGGAGATATCGCGCCAGCGCACGCCGCATACCCACCTTTTGCTGAGCCGCCTGCTCACGGACGCAGGCTATGCTTCCAACGGCGCGAAAAAGGCCCACGCCCGCATTCGCCCCTACTCCGCGCTGCGGGTGGAGAGCTGTACCCCGCAAGAGCACAGTGCGCTCAGCAACGATGGCGGTTCCTATCCCTCCGGGCATGCCGTAACCGGTTTCGTATGGGCGATGACGCTGACGGCCATGGTGCCGCAACGTGCGACGGAGCTCATGCGCAAGGGTTATGAGTTTGGCCGCAGCCGGCTGATTTGCGGCGTACACTGGGCCAGCGATGTCGAAGCCGGCCGCGTGTTGGCGGCCGGTGCCTTTGCTCGATTGCAAGCCAGCGCGGAATATCAGCAGCAATTTCGGGAAGCAAAACGAGAGATAGATCGGCTGTTGCAGCAGCAAACGGAAGAACGCTGACCCTTAGCCCGCGTCGATTCCCCCGCGCTTGCGCGCAGGGGAATCATGCCATTCCGCGGCGACTATGGAAGAGCATTAGGGGTTAAACGGTGTGTCATAGCCTGCGAACTGATAGACATACTGCAAAATCGCCGTGCCGTTTTCATCCGCCCGATTTTCACGATCGACCAGCAGGGCGGTAATGCCCTCCGCGCCGCGCAGATGGGCGCCGCCGAGTAAACCCGACAGCGTGATTTCCACCGCATCCGGCACGCCCGGCGGCGGCGTCAACACGGGATGGCATTCAGACCAACGAATAGTGGTGCCCAAATAATCATTCAGGGTTTTGCCTCTCTCCGCCAGCAAACGCACCATGCCCTCGTACTTATCGACAAAATGATCTTTGGCGACATAGTCCTGTTTATCCGGATCGAGAACATCGTCAAAACTATTAATCCCGTGTTTGCCGGTAAAGGTTCCTTGCCAGGTATTCACATCCGTGACATGCACTTCGCCTTTGCCAGGCAGATTCATGACCTTATCCCGCACGCCGTTGGCCCAATTTGACACCGGCACGTCGGAATAATATTTAGGGAGATGGTTTTCATCATAATGCGTGTAATATCCCAGATCCCAGAAGTCTTGTTCGCTGAGCTGGTAACCGATAAAACCGAGATAGTTCATCGTCGCATACTGCATTTGCTTGAACATCTGAGGATCCGTTGAACCTTGAGTATAGTATTTGCCGATACCCAAACGCTCGAAATATTCTCTTATCGAGACATTGCTTTTGGTTGTCGTGCCATCCTGGGCCCGAATAACCCGGCCGGGATACTCCACATCCTGATAAGATGTCGCGGTTGGATTATCATAATTTTCCGCATAATATTGCGCTTTTTGCGGATCGATCGTGCTTTCGAAAGTGAGTATCGCATTTAAGAAATCATCATAAGTGCCGTTACGTTCATTTTTAATTTTCATCATTTTTCCTCTATCTCCAGGTATGAGATTGTTTTCTGCAATGGCATTCAGCGTGTCGAAAGCCCGTACGCGTGAGCTCGGACGCCCCTCTGTGGCGCGATTGGAAAACCAAAAAATAAACTGACGAAAGAAATTAAAAATATATTTAGCACGCAACCCACTGAGCGGCTATCGTCCAAGTCAAAAATCAGCCACCGTTCTGGCACTCATTTCCGGACCGTTTTATTTACGTATTTCAGCCCGTCAATATTATTTGACCATCAGTTCACAGACGCCCTACCTGAAATTAACATCATGCAAACACAAACAATGGCATTGCCTTTGCAATTAATACGTTATCAGGAAATAATTTATTTATATAATAATTCTAAATCCTTTATTAAATCGCTCGATAAACAGACAGGCTGTAAATATTATTATCAATAATGTAAAGCCAGCTTAATTTAATCTTTGCCGCTCTTATGTCAGGCGTATAAAAATCACACAGCGGCTCCAGAATTAACTTTCTTACTCAAAAGAAGGCAAACACTTTTTGCAGCCTGGCGCGAAGGAAACGCCAGAAAACCGAGGAAATAACCGGGCCATAACAAGAAAACCAACCCGCACTCCAGGCTAAGCCTGAAGCACCAGGTTGGTCATATTGCGCCGCCAGCCGCATCAGCGGAAGGCAACAACTTGATATTTAAAGCTTAATCACACCGGCGGCAGATCGAACAGCAGGATTTCGCTCTCTTCGTCGGCCTGAATCGTCAGACCCGATTCATCCCACACCGCAAACGCGTCGCTGATGCCGGCGGCCTGGCCGTTGACCGAGACCTTGCCGCGCACCACCTGGATCCAAATGCGACGGCCGGCGGCGATTGGGTACTCACCCTGTTCGCCTTTATTCAGCGCCCAACGCGACAACGTCATATCCTGGAACACCTTCAGCGAACCGTCGCGCGCATCCGGCGACAGCACCAGCTGACGGCCCTGCGGCGCGTCGAACATGCGCTGCTCGTAGCGCGGCTCCAGTCCGACCTGATCCGGAATGATCCAAATCTGGTACAGGTGCAGCGGACGATCCTGATTGGCGTTGTACTCGGAGTGACGTACCCCGGTGCCCGCGCTCATGATCTGGAATTCGCCGGCCTGGATCTGCTCCTTGTTGCCCATGCTGTCCTGATGCTCCACCGTGCCGCTCAGCACATAGGTCAGGATTTCCATGTCCTTATGCGGGTGGGTGCCGAAACCCTGCCCGGCGTCGATCACATCTTCGTTGATCACACGCAGCGCCGAGAACCCCATAAAGTTCGGATCGTAGTAGTCGGCAAATGAGAAGGTGTGCCAGCTATCCAGCCAGCCATGATTGGCGTGGCCGCGATCTTCCGCTTTGCGTACATAAATCATATTCAACTCTCCTCAATGTTTTTTTACAGTCTAGTCCTGCGGGCAGAATAAGAAAGCGTAAAAAACTCATGCCTCTGTTCAAAAATTTCGATGGAATGAAACGGCGGATTGGCAACGGATTTGTTGAAGGCGGAAGCGGTTGAAAAAGGGCAAAAAAAAAGCCAGCACCCGAGCTGGCTAAGTAAACACTGGAAGCAATGTGAGCAATGTCGTGCCTTCGCAGCGAGAGTATCGAGGGTTGATGCCCTCCCCGGAACGCATCGCAATAATAATCATTATCATTCGCACCTGTAAAGCGTTTTTTTTGACCCGTTGAAATAATATTGACTCAAGGCAGTAAACGGATAAATTCAGAGGTTATTCAACCGGTAAGCAACAGGAGCAGCGAGATGAGCGAGATCGTGATACGCCACGTGGAAACGACGGATGCGCAAGCCCTGCATCATCTTTATTCTCAGACGCCCGTCTACCGCGATACGCTGCAGCTTCCTCTACCGTCCGTCGAGTCCTGGCAGAAGCGCCTCGCCAATCCCGAACCGGGTACGCATAACCTGGCGGCCTTCATCGACGGGCAGCTTACCGGCCAGTTGGCCGTCATGCTGAATCAGCGCGTGCGCCGCCGCCACGTGGCCACCTTCGGCATCGGCGTCGATCCGCGCTACCACGGCAAAGGCATCGGCAGCCGCCTGATGCAGGCGATGATCGACCTGTGCGACAACTGGGCGGCCATCGAACGCATCGAGCTGACGGTGTTCACCGACAACCCGGCGGCCATCGCGCTGTACCGCAAATTCGGTTTCGAGATAGAGGGCACCAGCCGCGCCTATGCCATGCGCGACGGTGTGCTGGTCGATGCCTACCATATGGCGCGTTTGCGCTCCGGGCAGCCGCACGGCGATGCGTAATCGTCCCCACCCGCAGGGGCCGCTGCGCCGGCCCCTGAACATCAACCGCCGAACCTTTTTACAAGCGCTGGCCGGCCTGACCGCCGCCGTCGGCATATTCTCTCCTCTCACCCCATTAGGTGCCGCTATGCCAACTTCCGCCGCCGGGCGCCCAGGCGCCCGCAACCTGATTACCGATGTGCCGGGCCTGAAGGTCGGCGTGGCGCAGGACAGCCGGGTGCGCACCGGCGCGACGGTTATCCTGCCGGACAGCCCGGCGATCGCCGCCGTGGACGTGCGCGGCGGCGGCCCCGCCACCCGGGAAACCGACGCGCTGGGTGAAGACAATTTGGTGCAGACCGTCGATGCGCTGACGTTCAGCGGCGGCTCGGTTTACGGCCTAGCGGCGGCGGACGGCGTCGCAACCTGGCTGGGGCAACAGGGTAAAGGCTACGCGCTGCGCCCGGCGCCCGGCGTGCCGGTCTCCCCGATCGTGCCCACCGCCTGCCTGTACGATCTGGCCAACGGCGGCGACAAAAACTGGCAGCTCACGCCGCCGTATCGCCAGTTGGGCATCGATGCGGTCGGCAAGGCCGGGCTGGATTTTCCGCTCGGCACCGTCGGCGCCGGCTATGGCGCCATGACCGGCATGGGCAAGCTGAAAGGCGGCCTCGGCTCGGCATCTATCATTGCCGCCAATGGCGCTACCGTCGGCGCGCTGGTGGCGGTCAACAGTTTGGGTGCAGTGGTAGCGCCCGGCACCCGCGCCTTCTGGGCGACGCCCTATGAAATTGACGGTGAATTCGGCAACGGCGGCGCGGCGGCGCTGGCGCAACTGCGCGCCCAGGGCGAAGATTGGATGGAACAAGAGCCGCAGGGCGGCAGAAAGAACACCACCCTGGCCTGTATCGCCACCGATCTGGCGCTGACGCGAGTGGAGTTGAAACGGGTGGCCATCATGGCGCAAGACGGCATGGCGCGCGCTATTCGCCCGCTGCACAGCCCGTTTGACGGCGACGTGGTGTTCGCCCTGTCCACCGGGCAGCGCGAGGTTCAGGGCAGCCGCGAACTGGCGGTGCTGCAAATCGGCGCGCTGGCGGCGGACACCCTGGCCCGGGCGATCGCCCGTGGCGTGCATGCCGCCACGCCGTGGCCAGGCAGCCAGGTCGCAACCTGGCAAACGCTCGGCGGCTAACACGCCGCCACCAAAAAAGGGGCGCTGGCGCCCCTTAATCATGATTAACCCTCGCCGCTTAAATGCCGGCGGTTTCCCGAATATAACGGCGCGCTTTTACCGCATACTCGAACGGGTTGGCCAGCGCCGGGTCCTGCTCGGCCTCCACCACCATCCACCCTTTGTAACCGCGCTCGTCCAGCAGCTTGAACACCGGCCTGAAGTCGATCACACCATCACCCGGCACGGTGAAGGTGCCCTTCTTCACGCCGTCGAGGAAGCTCAGCTTGTTGGCCTTCACTTCCGCCACCACCTCATCGCGCACGTCCTTCAGATGGACGTGGTTGATGCGCGGCAGATACTTCTCCAGGATCGCCATCATCGCCTGCTGGCTGCCTTCCGAATAGTAGGCGTGGCCGGTATCGAACAGCAGGTAGACGTCGTCGTTGACCATGCTCATGTAGCGATCGATTTCGGCCGTGGTTTGAATGCCGGTGCCCATGTGGTGGTGCAGACACACCTGCATGCCTTTACCGGCGGCGATCTTCGCCAGCTCGTTGTAACCGTCGGCCACCCGCTGCCACTCTTCATCGCTGAAGTACGGTTTCTCTTCGAACACGCCTTTGGTGGTGCCCTGAATGCTCTTGCTCTGCTCGGAGCAGCCGATCACCCTGGCGCCCATGGCATGCAGGAAATTCATGTGGTTGATAAATTCATCGATGGTTTTGTCTTTCTGGCCGTCGGCGAAAAAGGTGCTGAACCAGGCGTTGCAGATCTGGATACCGCGAATGTCCAGCATCGGTTTCAGCACCGCCGGATCGCGCGGGTATTTGCTGCCCACTTCGCTGCCGGTGAAGCCGGCCAGCGCCATTTCGCTGACGCACTGCTGGAAGGTATTTTCCTTGCCCAGATCGGGCATGTCGTCGTTGGTCCAGCCGATCGGCGCAATGGCCAATTTCACGTTGTCTTTATTCATGGTCGCCTCGGTACTTGGAGGGCCGCCGGCGCAAACGCCGCCGGCGAGCCGAATAAGATTATTTACCCAACAGCTCTCTTTCGATGCGCTCTCTGGTCGCCACCGCCTGGCTCGGCATCTTTTCCGGGTAGCCGAACAGCGAAGTGCAGATGATCGATTCGCCGCCGACCTTGAAGCTGCGGTTGGCAAACTCCATGTCGCGCAGCGTCTGGAACAGGGCGTCGAAATTCACCTCGCCTTCGCCGATGCCGACGTGCTGATGCACCGCTGCGTCTACCCCCGGCGGGTTGACGATATAGCGGCAATGCTTGGTGTGGTTCATGGTGTCGGCAATCAGCACGTGGGAAAGATCGTCCCCGGCGTACTGCAGCATGCCGGCCACGTCGCCCTGCCCCTTGTCGTAGTAGAAGGTGTGCGGCACGCTGTAGAGGTATTTGACGTGATCGCTGCGCAGCGATTTCACCAGATCGGCGGTTTCGTTGCTCAGCTCACAGAAGTCCCACGGGTGCGACTGGATCTCCATACGAATGCCCTCGCGCTCGACGATCGGCAGCAGCTCCTCCATCGAGCGATACCACAGCTCCTCGCAGATCTCCGGTTCGTTGGGGTTGCCCGCCAGTTCGGTGTTGATCACCTGCACGCCCATTTCCACCGCGATTTCGATCATCCGCCGCCAGTTTTTGACCGCCGCCAGGCGGCGATCCTCCCCCGGCCCGGACCAGCGGTACACCACGATAAATGAGGAGATCTCCACGCCGGTCGCTTTCAGGGCGTTTTTATACTCCGCCATGATTTCGCGGCTGGCCTTCGGATGCTTGTAAAACGGGTTGATCTGCGGGTGCGGCGACTGCTCGATGTATTTGTAGCCCCAGTCCGCCACCTGTTGAACCATTTTGGTGACGCCCAAATCCCGGATAACGTCGACATCAAAAGCGATCTTCATGGTCACTCCTCTGCAATCGTGGGTAGGTGGTGCAAGCCGGCTATTTGTTGTAAAACGCCGGGCGCGCCGGCAGGGTCACCGGCACGATTTCGCCGCTGAGCTGGGCCGCCACGCAGGCGTCGGCGGTCACCGCGGCAGCGTAGCCGTCCCAGGCGGAAGGCCCGGTCAGCTTGCCTGCGGCCACGTCGTTGATGAAGCCCTGCAGCTCAACGTCATAGGCGTCGATAAAGCGATCCTTCCAGTCGGTCAGAATTTCGGTCGACAGGCGGGCGCCGCTGCGCATCTGCACCGAAGACGGTTCCGGCAGTTTGGCGATGCCGGTTTCCCCTACCACTTCACACTGAATGTCGTAGCCGTACTGGCAGTTGACGAAGATTTCGACGTCAATGCGCGTGCCTTTGGCGGTTTCGAACAGCACAATCTGCGGATCTTTCAGGTGTGGGAACGCCTTCGGGCTCTTGCGCGGGAACACCACCTGCACCGACACATAGTCGTCGTCGAGCAGCCAGCGCAGCACGTCGATTTCGTGGATCAGGGTGTCGGTGATCGCCATATCGGTGGTGTAGGCTTCGCCGACCGTCGGGTTGCGGTGCGCGCAGTGCAGCATCAGCGGCTCGCCGATCTGGCCGCTGGTCAGCACCTGTTTCAGCGCGCGATAGCCCTGGTCATAGGGGCGCATAAAGCCGACCTGCACCAGCCGTTTGCCGTGCTTCGCTTCGGCATCGACGATGTTTTTGCAGCCCTGCGCGGTCACCGCCAGCGGCTTCTCGCAGAACACCGGTTTGCCGGCTGCGATGGCCGCCAGCACGAACTCTTCGTGGCTCGGCCCCCAGGAGGTGACCAGCACCGCCTGCACGTCGGCGGCCTTGATCAGATCGTGGCCGTTGTCATACACCCGCGCATCCAGCTGCAGATCGCTCACCACCTTGGCGGCGTTGTCGCGGTTGATGTCATTCACCGCCACCACCCGTGCGCCCTGCAACACTTTGCTGCAGCGACGGATATGATCGCGGCCGATGGCGCCGGTGCCGATAACCCCAATGTTCAATGTCATTTTCGCTACCCTCGAGATTTATGTATGAAAACGAATCAGTAATCGCGCGCCTTATCGATGTTTTCCTGCAGCTTGCGCGCCACTGCGACGATTTTCTCGCTGTCGGCCACCTGAGCGCCGCCCACGCGCCACCAGCTGAGATACTTGTGCACCATGGTCTTCGGCAGCACCTTGATGTCCAGCAGCGTGGACACGGTCTGCCTGCGGGCGTCGGCCAGCGCATCGAGCAGCTGCTGCTCGGTGGTGACGCGATAGGTTTTGCAACCGTAAGCCGCCGCCAGCATGGCGAAATCGACCGGCACCAGCTTGCCGTCGAGCTTGCCGCCCTGTGGATTACGGAAGCGGAATTCGGTGGTGTAGCTGTCCATGCCGTGTTCCATCTGCAGGTTGTTGATGCAGCCGTTGGTCATGTTGTCGAACAGCATCACGTTGATCTTGCAGCCTTCCTGAATCGAAGTGACCAGTTCGGAATGCAGCATCATGAAGGCGCCGTCGCCCACCATCGCGTACACCTCGCGCTGCGGCTCGGCCAGCTTGACCCCCAATGCGGCGTTCACCTCATACCCCATGCAGGAGTAACCGTACTCCACGTGATAACCGTGCTCGCCGCGGTTGTGCCACACCCGCTGCAAATCGCCCGGCAGGCTGCCGGCGGCGGCGACGATCACGCTGTCCGCCGGCAGCTCGCGGTTCAGCACCCCCAGCACCCGGCTCTGGGTCAGCGCGGAATCGGTCTGGGCGATAAATTCGGCGAACACCCGCTCGCGATCGAGGTGATCGTCTATCTCCGGCACAAAGCCTGCGCCGCCGTATTCCACCGCGTAAACGCGCTCGGTCTCTTCACGCTGGGCGCTGCGCGCCGCGGCGATGGCGTCGCCCCAGCCGGCGCGGTACTCGGCCTGCGCCAGCAGCGCGCCCAGTTCGCTCAGGGCCTCGCGGGCGTCCGCCAGCACCTGCACGCCGTCGAGCTTGCCGGCGTCAAAAGCGCTGACGTTGATATTGAGGAAGCTGACGTCCGGATTTTGGAACAGCCATTTGGACGAGGTGGTGAAATCGGTGTAACGGGTGCCGACGCCGATCACCAGATCGGCCTGACGAGCCAGCGTGTTGGCCGCCAGGCAGCCGGTTTCGCCAATGCCGCCGAGGTTGAATTCATGGTCGCTCGGCACCGTGCCTTTGCCGGCCTGGGTTTCGGCGAACGGAATGCCGAAGCGCTCGGCAAATTCGCGCAGCGCCCGCCCGGCCTGCGAGTATTTCACGCCGCCGCCGCACACCAGCAGCGGTTTGCGTTTGGCCGCCAGCAGCGCCAACGCGTCCGCCAACATGCCGTCGGTCGCCGGGCGGCGATCGAGCCGATGCACGCGTTTTTGGAAGAAATAGTCGGGATAGTCGTAGGCTTCACCCTGCACGTCCTGCGGCAGACACAGCGTCACCGCGCCGGTTTCCGCCGGATCGGTCAGCACGCGCATCGCGTTGATGCAGGCGCTCATCAGCTGTTCCGGCCGCACGATGCGGTCCCAGTATTTGCTCACCGCGCGGAACGCATCGTTGGTGCTGATGCTGAGATCGTAAGACTGTTCGATTTGCTGCAGCACCGGATCCGGCTGGCGGGATGCGTAAACGTCGCCCGGCAGCAGTAATAAAGGAATGCGGTTGGCGGTGGCGGTGGCCGCGGCGGTGATCATATTGGCGGCGCCGGGGCCAACCGATGAGGTGCAGGCGTAGATCTGCCGGCGCAGCTTCTGTTTGGCGAAGCCGATCGCCGCATGGGCCATCCCCTGCTCGTTGCGGCCCTGATGCACCCGCAGATCGCCGCTATCCTGCTCCAGCGCTTGCCCCAGCCCCAGCACGTTGCCGTGGCCGAAAATCGCAAAAATGCCCGCGACGAATTTGGTTTCCACGCCGTCGGCCAGCAGATACTGGTTATCGAGGAATCTGACGAGCGCCTGCGCCATGGTTAGCCTGATCTTGCCCATTTACTCACCCTTTAGATTGAGGGCCGCCCCGGAAAGGGCTCGCGCCGAGCCGACAATTCCGTGTTTGTGTTACGCGGCGGCAGCTATTATCTTGAGCAGGCGATGCTCGCTGCTCACGAAGTCGACAACCTGAAACGTGAAGCGATTATAAACAAATATATTTTTCATAAAATCACATTACAGAAGAAACATTTCATTTTGCGATAAAGATCGCATAATGCATGAAAAGCACGTTTCATCTCGTGGTTCAGCCTTCACTGGCTTCGCGCCACGCACCGGCCAATAAAAGCCGTTGGCTCATGGGCTGACCGCCTTTACCCTGTCATTTCCCCTCTTTTATGCGCGCCCCGGCCCCCCTCCCGTAGCCGTTTCACCGCCTTTTCCCACGCCTCTGTCGATGTTTTAAACGCATCACATTTTTGGGGTGTAAATTTCATTCTATATTGAAATTGAAATTTTCATTCCCCATACTGTCCACATGCTTCCTGCAGGGCGCCACGCTCGGGCCGCCGCCGGAGTTTTGCTTAAACAGAAGGAAACGGGTATGGCTACACAAGAAAAACAGCTTGATGTCATTTGTCTCGGGCGCATCGCCGTCGATTTCTATGCTCAGCAGATCGGCGCGCGGCTGGAAGACGCCGGCACATTCGCCAAGTACCTCGGCGGTTCTTCCGGCAACGTGGCCTACGGCACCGCCATTCAGGGGTTAAAATCCGGCATGCTGGCGCGCGTCGGCGACGAGCACATGGGCCGCTTTCTGCGTGAAGAACTGCAGCGCGTCGGGGCCGATACCCGCTGTCTGATCACCGACAAACAGCGATTAACCGGCCTGGTGATCCTCGGCATCAAGGATCAGGAAACCTTCCCGCTGATCTTCTACCGCGAAAACTGCGCGGACATGGCGCTGACGCCGGACGACATCGATGAGGCCTACATAGCTTCCTCGCGCGCGCTGGCCATCACCGGCACGCACCTGTCGCACCCGAACACCCGCGCCGCGGTGCTGAAGGCGCTGGAATACGCGCGCCGCCACGGCCTGCGCACCGCGCTGGACATCGATTACCGCCCGGTGCTGTGGGGGCTGACGTCGCTGGGCGACGGCGAAACCCGCTTTGTGGAATCGGACCAGGTGACCCGCGAGCTGCAGGAGGTGCTGCACCATTTCGATCTGATCGTCGGCACCGAAGAAGAGTTTCATATCGCCGGCGGCAGCACCGACACGCTGACGGCGCTGAAAAACGTGCGCCGGGCCACGGCGGCCACGCTGGTGTGCAAGCGCGGCGCGCAGGGTTGCTCGGTGTTCGAGGGCGAAATCGCCGATGGCTGGGAACAGGTGAAACTGCACGCCGGCGTGCGGGTTGAGGTGCTGAACGTGCTGGGGGCCGGCGACGCCTTTATGTCCGGCCTGCTGCGCGGCTACCTGAACGATGAGGGCTGGGATCAGGCCTGCCGCTACGCCAACGCCTGCGGCGCGTTGGTGGTCTCGCGCCACGGCTGCGCGCCGGCGATGCCGACCAAACGGGAGCTGGACGACTACCTGCTGCGTGAACGGCAGGTCACGCGCCCGGACCGCGATGCGCGCCTGAACCACCTGCACCGGGTCACCACCCGCAAGCAACAGTGGCCGGAACTGTGCGTCTTCGCCTTCGATCACCGCAAGCAGCTGGCGGACATGGCACGCGAAGCCGGCGTCGGCGAGGAGCGCATTCCGCGCCTGAAAACCCTGCTGCTGACCGCGGCGCAACAGGCCGCCGCGCAGGCCGGCCTCAACGGCAACAGCGGCATTCTGGCCGACACCACCTACGGGCAGGCGGCGCTGAACGAGATCACCGGCCAGGGATGGTGGATTGGCCGGCCGGTAGAGCTGCCCAGTTCGCGCCCGCTGCGCCTGGAGCACGGCAATATCGGCTCGCAATTGATCGACTGGCCGCAGGAGCACGTGGTGAAGTGCCTGGTGTTTTATCACCCGCACGACGCGGCGGAACTGCGTCGCGAGCAGGATGAACTGATCGCCGACGTCTACCGCGGCTGCTGTAAGTCCGGCCACGAGCTGCTGCTGGAAGTGATCCTGCCGGACAACAACCCCGACAAGGACGAACGCCATTACCTGGAGATGATTGAGCACTTCTACCAGTCGGGCATTCAGCCGGACTGGTGGAAACTGCCGCCGCTGAGCGCGGAAAACTGGCGGCGGGTCGGTGCGCTGATCGATACCTACGATCCCTTCTGCCGCGGCGTGCTGATCCTGGGGCTCGACTCCCCGGAAGCGGTGCTGAAGGCGGGCTTTGCCGCCGCCGCGGATGCGCGCTGGGTGAAGGGTTTCGCCGTCGGCCGCACCATCTTCGGCCAGCCTTCGCGCCGCTGGCTGCAGGGGGAAATCGACGACGCGGCCCTGATCGAGCAGGTGAAACAAAAATACCTGACGCTGATCGGTTTCTGGCGCCAGTACCGCCCGCAGGCGGGCGGCGCGCACTGACAGCGAGAGCAGGTTCACGTCCCCTTAAGGCCATTTCGCCGCTTTAAGGGGATTTTTTTGCCTATTTTCTGTGAAGTCGCGCAATGTGCGATCGAATAAATCGCTTTTTGAGGAAATGAAATTTCCGCTCCGTCTGTTAAAATACCCTGTCAATATTTCAGGCGTCAGGCCAATGCGCCTTCACCCCACTGCGAGCCGAATGGATGAACAACCCAACTCAACTTTCGCTGTTACAGGACGAGATCCGCCACCGTTATGAAACGCTGAGCAAGCGTTTGAAGCAGGTGGCGCGCTATATTTTGGATAACAGTAACAGCATCGCTTTCGATACCGTTGCCTCCATCGCCGCACAGGCCAGCGTGCCGCCTTCCACCCTGATCCGTTTCGCCAACGCCTTCGGCTTCAGCGGCTTCAACGAAATGAAGCAGGTGTTCCGCCAGCATCTGATGGAAGAGACGGTGAACTATACCGAGCGCGCGCGCCTGTTCCGCCAAACCTCTACCGACGACAACGTCGCGCCGGAGAAGCCGGCGGAAATTCTCAACGTATTCACCATGGTCAACGCGCAGGCGCTGCAGCAACTGGCGATGCAGATCGCCCCCGAGCAGCTGGATCGCGCCGTCGAACTGCTCAACAACGCCGAAAACATCTACGTGATCGGCCTGCGCCGTTCGTTCAGCGTCGCCTCCTATCTCACCTATGCGCTGCGCCATCTGGAGCGCCGCGCGTTTCTTATCGACGGCCTGGGCGGCATGTTCACCGAACAGCTGAGCATGGTGAAACCGAAGGACGTGGTGATCGCCATCAGCTATTCGCCGTACGCCCGCGAGGCGGTGGAACTGGTGGAATTGGGCGCCAAGCGCGGCGCGCAGCAGATCGCCATCACCGACAGCCAGGTCAGCCCGCTGGCCGCCTTCAGCGACGTCTGTTTCGTGGTGCGCGAAGCGCAGGTGGACGGGTTCCGTTCGCAGGTGGCCTCGATGTGCCTGGCGCAGACGCTGGCGGTTTCGCTGGCGCTGAATAACGCCCGGGACGAGTAAGGCTGACAAAAAAGCCCGGCAAGCCGGGCCTCAGGCGCTTACTGCGCGACGGGATAGCCATCGCCGTTAATCCAGGCGTGGTCTTTTTCCCAGGTGAATTTCCATTGCCGCACCGGCCCGGCCATCACGTTGAGATAATAGTTGTCGTAGCCCGCCAGGGTCGCCACCGGGTGATAACCGCGTGGCACTTTCACTACGTCCCGATTGTAGACCGGCATGCATTCGTCGAGCGTGCGATCGTCGGTATAGACGCGCTGCATGCAGAACCCCTGCTCCGGCTGAATGCGGTGATAATACGTCTCTTCCAGATAGGTTTCGTCCGGCGAGTCTTCCCGATCGTGCTTGTGGCTCGGGTAGGAACTGGTGTTGCCCTCGTCGGTGTAAACCTCCACCACCAGCAGGCTGTCAGCCGGCTCGCTGTCCGGCAGAATGTTGTGCACCAACCGCTGGTTGCGCCCCTTGCCGCGCCGCTCCACGCCGATATCCGCCGGCGTAATCAGCCGTGAAGGCAGGTGGCCGCTGCCGGGCGCGCTGCACACCGCCAGCTCCAGATCGGTTTCTGCCCGCACGTCGATGCGATCGTGGTGCGGCACATACACCGCGTAAGGCGGCGTGCGCTCGAACGGGCTCATGCGTTTGCCGATATGCGGGTATTCGGCGCGCAGCGTGGCGACGGAGGCGATACCGGCCACCAGCACCAGGCACAGCTCCTTGTCACCGCACTCCAGCTGCAGCGACTGCCCGGCGGCCAGGCGATAAACGTCGAAACCGACATAGCGCCACCCGGCATTTTCCGGCGTCACGTGCTGAATACGCCCCTCGGCGTTCGGCGTCTGACATTTGGCAAGCAGTGAAGACATCTCGATTCTCCTGTTAACTCCCCGTGCAAAGGCCGTTGCCCCGAAGGAGCAACGGCCCGCTCATACTTTGCGATCGCTTAACCCAGCGTCGGCATGCTGAATTCGGACACCGTCTGCTGCCCGGCCGGCCAGCGCGCGGTGGCGGTCTTCATGCGCGTGTAGAAGCGCACGCCGTCGGTGCCGTGCACGTTAAGCGCGCCGAACACCGAGCGCTTCCAGCCGCCGAAGCTGTGGAACGCCATCGGCACCGGCACCGGCACGTTGACGCCGACCATCCCGGCCTGCACTTCCTGCACGAACTGGCGCGCGTAGTGGCCGCTGCCGGTAAAGATGGCGCTGCCGTTGCCAAACTCGTGGCCGTTCACCGTGTCGATGGCGGTGCGGTAATCCGGCACCCGCACGATGCCCAGCACCGGCCCGAAGATCTCTTCGCGGTAGATGCGCATGTTCGGCTTCACATGGTCGAACAGCGTGCCGCCGACGTAGTAGCCTTCAGGATAGCCCGGCACCTGATAATTGCGGCCGTCGGCCACCAGGGTGGCGCCTTCTTCCACGCCCAGATCGATGTAACCCAGCACCTTTTTCTGGTGGGCGGACGACACCAGCGGCCCCATTTCATTCTCTTCTCCGCCCTGCTGCAAGCCCGGCCCGACGCGCAGCTGCGCGATCAGCGGCTTCAGTTTGGCGATCAGTTTATCGGCGGTGTCGTCACCGACTACCACGGCGATCGGCAGCGCCATGCAGCGCTCGCCGGCGGAGCCGAAAGCGCCGCCCATCAGCGCGTTGACCGTGGCGTCCAGATCGGCGTCCGGCATGACGATCGCCTGGTTCTTCGCCGCGCCGAAGGCCTGCACCCGCTTGCCGTGCGCGCTGGCGGTGGTGTAGATATGTTCCGCCACGGTGGAGGAGCCGACGAAGCTCACCGCCTGAATGCGCGGATCGGTGCACAGCTGCGCCGCGTCTTCATTGGCGCAGTGCACCACGTTGAACACGCCGTCCGGCAGGCCGGCTTCTTTCAGCAGTTCCGCCAGGCGCACCGAGGCGGAAGGCACCAGCGCCGGCGGCTTGAGGATGAAGGTGTTGCCGCAGGCCAGCGCGATAGGGAACATCCACATCGGCACCATCGCCGGGAAGTTGAACGGGGTAATGCCCGCCACCACGCCCAGCGGCTGCATCAGCGAGAAGCTGTCGACGCCGCTGCCGACGTCCGGCGAATACTCGCCCTTGATCAGATGCGGGATGCCGCAGGCGAATTCGACCACTTCCATGCCGCGCGTCAGTTCGCCCAGCGCATCCGAGTACACCTTGCCGTGCTCGCTGACGATAAGCTCGGCCAGCTCGTCGCGGTGCTGTTCCAGCAGCGCCTTGAAATTGAACATGATGCGCGCGCGGCGCAGCGGCGTGGTGCGCGACCAATCGGCAAACGCCCGATGGGCCACGTCGATGGCCTGCTTGACTTCGGCGGCGGTGCTCTGCGTGACGCGCCGCTCAACCTGCCCGCTGGCCGGGTTGTGCACGTCGACGGTTTGATTGCTGCTGCTCAGGCACACCTGCCCGTCAATAAAGTTACCCACGGTTTTCATGTCACGCCCTCTTTTCAAGTCCGCTGTCGCCTGGCCACTCGCCGGCGGCGCGGCGTTAATCGTCCCGCTCGCCAAACCCCGTCGGCAAGCCGGCTACATCCTGACCGGATGCAGCAAACTCTATTTCATTGAAAAAAAAGTTTCAAATAAATTGTTTTGAAAAATTTGTTTTTAGTGCGTGAGGTCGCAATTTTGCGGTGTCGATCGGGTTGGCGCTTTCATTACCGCGCCAGGGAAAGCGCAACGGCGCAGGAGAAACCAGGGGCAATACACACTGACTTTGCTACAGAAAACCCGCACCGCGCCTGCCCTGTCGCCGTTACCGCCCGCCCCAGAACGCCCAAGGCGCCCGGATCGCGCGTGACGGTTTTTTTTGAACTGGATCTAAAAATCAATATTCCATTATTCACTAATTATGAAATAAATGTTCTTGTTTGTTCCAGCATTTATCGACGACATCGCCTTGATGACAGGCACGGTTCACACCCTTCCGCTCGCCCTCTTCCCGATAACCCAACCGTGCGGACGGAAGCCAGGATAAAAATCGGAGCAACACATGTCATATCAGCGTAAGCACAATACCGGCTACATATTGCGAATTTGCGGCATCGCCGCCCTGGGCGGCATTCTGTTCGGCTACGATACCGCCGTGATCTCCGGCGCGATCGAAGCGCTGAAAACCTATTTCAATCTCAGCCCGGCCGAAACCGGTTGGGCGGTCTCCAACGTGGTGATCGGCTGCGTGGTCGGCGCCTTCGCCGCCGGGCCGCTGGCGGCGCGCTGGGGCCGTAAAAAGGCGCTGATGCTGGCGGCGCTGCTGTTCACCGTTTCCGCCGTCGGCGCAGCCTTGGCCCCGACCTTCACCTGGTTCGTCATCTACCGCATCATCGGCGGGCTGGCGGTCGGCATTGCCGCCACCGTGTCGCCGATGTACATGTCGGAAGTGTCGCCAAAAGACATGCGCGGGCGCGCGCTCAGTATGCAGCAGTTCGCCATCGTGTTCGGCCAGATCGTGATTTTCTACGTCAACTTCAAAATCGCCAGCCTCGCCAGCGAAGCCTGGCTGGTGGAAATGGGCTGGCGCTGGATGTTCGCCTCGGGCGTCATCCCCTGCATTCTGTTCTGCATCCTGGTGTTCGTCATTCCTGAGTCGCCGCGCTGGAACGTGATGATGGGCCGCGACGATCAGGCGCTGGCGATGTTGACCAAGGTTTCCAACGCCGCCCACGCGCAGAATCTGCTGAAAGAAATCAAAGACTCGCTGCAGCAGGATCAACAGCAGCGGCATCGGAAGCTGAACTACGGCGATGTGCGGGTGCGTTTCATCCTGTTCGTCGGCTGCATGATCGCCATGCTGCAGCAGGTGACCGGCGTCAACGTAATGATGTATTACGCGCCGGTGGTGCTGAAAACCGTCACCGAAAACGCGCAGGAAGCGCTGTTTCAGACCATCTGGATCGGCGTGCTGCAGCTGGTCGGTTCGGTCATCGGCGCCATGCTGATGGATCGCATGGGCCGCATTCCGCTGATGCGTTACGGCACGCTGGGCGCCATCGCCGGCCTGCTGCTCACCTCGTACGCGCTCTACACCCAGGCCACCGGCTATTTCGCGCTGTTCGGCATGCTGTTCTTCATGGTGTTTTATGCGCTGTCCTGGGGTGTCGGCGCCTGGGTGCTGGTGTCGGAAATCTTCCCGAACCGCATGCGCGCGCAGGGGATGAGCATCGCCGTCGGCTGCATGTGGGTCGCTAACTTCGCGGTGTCGCAGTCGTTCCCGATGATCAACGACCACCCTTACCTGTTCTCGCATTTCCACGGCGCCTTCCCGATGTGGATCTTCGCCGCCTGCTGCCTGTTCAGCTACTGGTTCATCGGCCGCTATATTCCGGAAACCAAAGGCGTCTCGCTGGAAAAAATGGAGCAGGTGGTGCTGGCCAAACGCCACCGCCACCCCCTGCCCGACGGCAAGCCGCTGCCGCTGGAAAACGGCAAATCCTGATCTCTCAACCCTGACCGCTGGAGTAATGCCTCATGACCATTGCACTGGACCGCTTCTGCATTAACCGCAAGATCGCGCCGAATCTCGATCTGGACAGTTTTTTCCGCCTGGTGAAACGCTGCGGGCTCAGTAAGGTTGAGCTGCGCAACGATATGCCCAGCGGCAAGGTGACCGACGATCTGAGCGACGCGCAGCTCAATGCGCTCGCTGCGCAATACGGCATCGAGATCGTCACGATCAACGCCCTCGGCATGTTCAATCTGATGGACAACCCGGCGGCGCTGCAGCAGCGCGCCGAAGCGTTGCTGGCGCAGGCGCAGGCCATCCGCAGCCGGGCGCTGGTGCTGTGCCCGCACTGCAGCGCCGATGACACGCGCAGCGAGCAGCAAAAACGCGACGACACCCTCGCCGCGCTGCGGCTGCTGGCGCCGCTGTTTGCCCGCTATGGCGTGCAGGGGTACGTCGAGCCGCTGGGCTTCGGCATCAGCTCACTGCGATCGTCGCTGCTGACCCAGGCGCTCATCCGCGATTCGGGCGCGCCGTACCGCATCGTGCTCGATACTTTCCACCACTATTTAAGCGGTGTGGCGCAGGCCGACTTCGACGCGCAGATCCAGGTGGCGCAGATCGGCCTGGTGCATCTGTCCGGCGTGGAGGATGGGCGGGATAAAGGCGCGCTGAGCGACGAAGAGCGCATCATGTTGAACGAGGGCGATCGGCTGGAGAGCCGCCGCCAGGTGCAAAACCTGGAACGCCTGGGCTACACCGGCGTCTATGCCTTCGAGCCCTTCTCTTCGCAGCTGGACAACTGGAGCGAGGCGGATATCGAACGGGAAATCCGCCAGAGCATCGCCCTGCTGCAAGGGTAAAAAAAAACGGCCTCCGCGGAGGCCGTTTTTCATGGCGTTACTTCAGGTTGCCGACCACCAGCTGGTGGCGCGCGTTGTAAAACTTACGGTAGGCCAGATAGCAGGCGATGATGGTCGACAGGCTGGCGGTGGAAAGCAGCATGAAGGTCACCATAATCTGGTATTTGATCGCTTTCACCGGATCGATGCCGGCGAAGATCAGCCCGGACATCATGCCCGGCAGGCTGACCAGCCCAACGGTTTTCGCCGAATCCACGGTCGGGATCAGCGAAGCGCGGATGCTGTCGCGGATCAGCGCCGCCGAAGCGAACTTGGGCGTCGCCCCCAGGCTGAGCATCTCCTGAATCTTCTGCTGTTCGCTTTTGAAACGTTGGCCGAGGTTGGTGTAGCACAATCCCACCGCCACCATGGCGTTACCGGCGATCATCCCGGAGATGGGGATTACCTGCATCGGCGTAAATTCGATGGAGCCAGTCAAGACCAGCACCGCCAGCGTCAGCACCGCGCCGGTGGTGATGGCGATAAACGACGTCACGAACGCGTGTTCGACGTACTTGCTGCGTTTCTTGGCGTTGTAGGCCGCGTTAAAGCAGATGAACAGCACCATCAACACGGTGAGCACCGCGTTATCCAGATCGAAAATGTACTTCAGCACGTAGCCGACGATGATCAGCTGCACCACCGCGCGGCAGATGCTCCAGATAATGTCCTTTTCCAGCGCCAGCTTTTCCCGGTGGCTGATCAGAATGGCGACCACCACCAGGATCATCGACAAGCCTAAGGATTCGTTGGTGATGTTATGCTGATTCATGCTGTTGCTCCTGTTGCTCGGCGCCGTGCGCGCGCAGGGTGATCACCTCGTCCGCATGCGCTATCTCTTCGGTATCGTGCGTCACCCACAGCACCGCCAGCCGGTGCTCCGCCACCAGCTGATGCACTATCTCATTGACGTTGCGCTTATTTTCCTCGTCCAGCGCACTGGTGATCTCATCGAGCAACAGCACCCGGGGCATAAACTGCAGGTTGCGGATCAGGGACACGCGCTGCTTCTCCCCGCCGGACAGCTCATTGATGCTTTTGGTCAGCATCGCCTCCGGCAGCCCGAAACGCGCCAGATCGGCCTGCATTTTTCGTTCATCCGGCGACTGTTGACGGATCTGGTAGGGCAGCGCCAGATTGTCGTAAACCGTATTGCCGAACAGCGCCGGCGTCTGGAAGCAGTAAGAAACCTGTTTGCGATACGCCTCCGGCGACATCTCGGCGATCCCTCGTCCGTCGAAATAGAGGTTTCCGCTGGTCGGATCCATTAAGGAAGAGATGATTTTCAGCAGGGTGCTTTTCCCGCAGCCGGAAGGCCCGGTGATCAGTTTGAACTCGCCTTCACCCAGCGTGAAAGAGACGGAGTCCAGGATCACCTGGTTGTCTATTTGATAACGAATATCATCCAATCTCAGTATGTCTTTCTTTTCCTTCATTACGATGCCGGCTCCCTACACCTGTTCCCGTCTGAGCGATAAGTATATGGCTGCAAAAAACATATTAGCAATGCCTGTGCGGATGGCAGCGAGCGGAGAGGAGGATTGACGGAGCAAAACGCCCCGTCAAACAATAAATTTTACTAATGATTAGCTGTAGGAATAGTCAAAAGCGACCGCCAGGGTCGAATCACTCTTTTTTTATCGCTGCCTGTTCGTCGCAGCTGTACCAGCGTAGAGAATTGTTGATGCTGCGGTGGGTGCAGCGGACCTTGCCCTCCTTTTCCAGCGCCAGCAGCAGGGTGCGGGTGGTATAAATGTTTTCGCCGCATTTATCCGCCAGCTCGCGCGTCTTCGGCCACTGCTCCAGCGGGGGATGCAGGCCCCCGGCCCCTTCCACAAGATCCCGGCACAATCCCCGCAACACATCCAGCATCAGCGATTTTCTACTTTCAAACGTTTTCGGCACCTTGGCCATAGCATTCCTCCTGAGTGGTTACTGCTGAGCCCCCGTTCATGACTGCACGTCAGTGATGCGCAGGGGCATAAATCACGGCGGCGTCCACGCAAACGACGTTGTTCCGACAAAATAGACCTGGCGCTGTCTATCACCGCGCGAATGAATATTTATTAATGAATCCAACCTTTGCCGATAAAATGTCATGCATTGTTCCTCGGATTTTTCACTAGGATTTTTCTGTGAAATTTTTTTCATGGTTATCATGATATGAAGATGTTTAAACAATCCCATAACGAACCACGAATACATAATTACCAACATTGTCAACGCATGCGCCTTACATCTGCTAAATGCATTAATCGCAGTAATCATTCCATCGTTCATCCTTTGATTATCACTTAGGTCATTATTATGTAATGCCTACTGCATCACCTGCCCTTTTCTGGTTAATCACAATGGGTTAAATAACCTAAGCACGTCCAAAAAATAGCATCCGATAAGAATAATCTTCCCACTGCCTAATTGTTATTTTTTTGTTAACACCTCTTCGGCAAACCATCGACAACCCAGGAATAGGCTGTGGAACGCCATAAGGATAACTAACCACACAAAATCATACAAAACAAATGCTTATGTTTTTCATTTTGTTTCATAAAGAAAATTTTTCAATGTTCGTCAAAGCGTAATATTAGCAAAGCGATATTGCGCATTGTAGGGCAACAGCTATTACAGTCGATCTAATATCTCGCATAACCTTATTTATGCAGTCATTTATTCTGGATAATATTTACATACGATCTATTGGTTTTTGATCTTATATTTAACTTTTTCCTTTTGGTTTTATATTCTGAATTTGAGTTATTTCAACAAAATCTATTTCCAAGTAATGCTATTTTTTGCAAGAATATTCCCAGCAAAACGCCATACTGATATTCGGGTTTTAAAATCAAATAAAACCGACCAAACATCACATAACCATTTCGTTATTAAAAGCAAATAACGAAAAGTGTGCGTATTGCCCAAAGCAAAAGGATCTGGCTCCCATCGCAGTGCGGCTAACAGGGCGTTGCTGCTCTGCGGGGATTTAGGTGTGCTTTTCTTTTTATTTAAATACTCTCTACAGGAACCTGAGAAATGAAACTGAATAAATTAATGCTGGCGACCGCCATTGCTTTTTCTACCGCCTCCGTTGCACATGCGGCGCCGACCCCGAACCAAGGCAGCGGCACCGTGACCTTTAGCGGTGAAATTATCGATGCGCCTTGCAGCATCACGCCGGACTCCGTCGATCAAACCGTCCCGATGGGCCAGATCAGCAGCCGCATCCTGGCCAAAGAAGGCAAATCCAGCGCCGAACCCTTCAGCATTGAGCTGAAAGACTGCGCGCTCAACACCATGAAAAACGTCAAGGTGACCTTCACCGGCACGCCGGATGCCGTCAACAGCAAACTGCTGGCGCTGAGCGGTTCCGCCAGCGGCGCGGGCATCGTGATTTACGACCAGCTGCACGCCAAGGAAGTTGAGCTGGGCACCGCAACGGACGGCCAGGGCCTGAACGAAGGCAACAACGCCCTGAAATTCGCCGCATACCTGCAAGGCAACAGCGCTTCCGGCGCCGTCGTGCCAGGCAAGTTCACCAGCGTGGCGAACTTTACCCTGGCTTATCAGTAAGCCTCGTTGGGGATGCCGGCGCGGGCATCCCCATGCTTAACGACGCCGGCTCCGGCAAAGGAACCGATCTCGACAGGGAGAAGCCAGCATGACCATCCATTGGCGAGGCGCATTGCTGATCGCGCTCAGCATCGGCAGCGCTAGCGCCACGGCGAAAACTCAGGGCCACGGCAAAGTCAGCCTGGGCGGCGAAATCGTCGAAACGCCGTGCAACATCGCCGGCGACAGTTTGGATCAAACCGTTGATTTCGGGCTGGTTTCAATGAGCGACGCCGGGCGAGATGCCCAGCCGAGCCTCATCGGCAGCCGCCGCCACTTCGCCATCAGGCTGGTGAACTGCGAACTGGCCAGCCAGATAAAGCCCGATTTTATTTATCGCGCGGCCAACCTCACCTTCAGCGGCATCGCGGATAGCCAAGATCCGCAATGGCTCGCCGTCCAGGGCGAGGCGCGCGGCATGGCTATCGAGTTGCTGACCGACGCCGGTACCCCGATCCCGCTCGGCAGCACGACGGCAGATTATCTGATCGTCGCCGGCGACAACACGCTGCGCTTTGGCGCCCAGCTGCGCATTCACCCCGACAGGGCACGGGCGGGCGGTTTCAGCTCATTGGCCAAATTTACCCTGTCTTATCTGTAACCGGTTTTCGTTAGGAACGCTGTACAGCATTACGTATTCAGGTCGTACGGGATGACCTGCTATTAGGCGCGGATTTGCCATGAGTGATCATTCTATGACGTCTTTACTGACAATAAAAAAAACGCCCATCATCGTCATTCTCTCTTTTCTCTGGGCAAAACCGGTCTTTTCCGCCACGGAATTCAATACCGACGTGTTGGATATCGGCGAACGCAGCAAAGTGGACTTATCCCGCTTTTCCGACGCCGATTACGTCATGCCGGGCACCTATCTGCTGGATATCAAAATCAACCAGAAAACGCTGCCCCAGCGCAGCATTCAGTATTTCCCGTCGCCGGATGACAAGAGCGGCAGCCAGGTGTGCCTGCCGCCTGACCTGGTGGAAAAAATGGCGCTGAAAGAAGATGCGGCCAGAAAAGTCACCCTGTGGCGCGACAACCAGTGTGCCGACATTCGCGGCATTAAAGGCGCAACGGTTTCCGATCGCATCAGCGGCGGCGTGCTGGCGATCACCATTCCGCAGGCCTGGATGAAATACTCCGATCCCGACTGGACGCCGCCCGAGCAGTGGGACGATGGCATCCCCGGTGTGCTGCTGGATTACAATCTCAGCGGCCAAATCGGTAAACAGCACCACGACAACGGCACCGCCGAAAGCCTCAGCAGCTACGGTACGTTGGGCGCCAACCTGGGCGCCTGGCGCCTGCGCGCCGATTACCAGACCGACTTCAACCAACAATACGGCCGGCGCGACAGCAATTTCGACTGGAATCAGATCTACGCATACCGCGCGCTGCCGATGCAGGCCGCCAGGCTGACGCTGGGCGAAACCTACCTGAATTCGCCGGTGTTCGACGCCTACCGTTTTACCGGCCTCAACCTCGCCAGCGACGAGCGCATGCTGCCGCCCAACCTGCAGGGTTACGCGCCTGAAGTACGCGGCATCGCCAAAAGCAACGCGCGGATCACCGTCTCTCAGGAAGGCCGCACGCTGTATCAAACCACGGTGCCCGCCGGGCCGTTCGCCATTCAGGATCTCAGCAGCTCGGTACGCGGCAAACTGGATGTGAAAGTGGAAGAACAAGACGGCAGTGTTTCCACTTTTCAGGTAGATACCGCCAGCATTCCTTATCTGACCCGCCCCGGCTACGTGCGCTATAACATGGCGCTGGGCAAGCCGTCTGCCTACGATCACCGCACGCAAGGGCCGGTGTTCTCCGCCGGCGATTTCTCCTGGGGCTTGAGCAACGCCTGGTCGCTATACGGCGGCGCACTGCTCGGCGGCGATTACAACGCCTGGGCCCTCGGCCTGGGGCGTGATCTGAACCTGTTCGGCGCCCTGTCGGTGGACGCCACGCAGTCGATCGCGCGTCTGCCCGATGAACCCAGCGCCAAAGGCATGTCATTCAAGGTCAACTACGCCAAACGTTTCGACGAACTCAACGGCCAAATCACCTTTGCCGGCTACCGCTTTTCGCAGCGCAAATTTATGACCATGTCGCAGTACCTGCAGGCGCGCTACGGCGACATTGACGATCGCTACAGCGGCCGACAAAAAGAGTTGTATACCGTCACCGCCAGCAAAACCTTTATGGCGGAGGACAGCGCTCAGGCGATCACCGCTTATCTGACCTACTCACACCAGACTTACTGGGACGCCGGTGCGCAAAACCGCTACGGCATGTCGACCAGCAAGCTGTTCGACTTCGGCGGGATCAGCAACATCACCGCCTCGTTGGCGGCCTATCGCACTCACTATCGGGGCCGCACCGACGATAGCGCGATGCTCAATTTCACCGTGCCTATCGGCGAGCACAACCGTCTGGGCTACGCGCTGCAGGTCAATAACCGCGACGTGAGCCAAACGGCGACCTACACCGACAACAGCGACATCAACAATACCTGGCAGGTCGGCAGCGGCGTCACCCAGTCCGGCAAACCGACGGCGAGCGGTTACTACACCCATAACGCGTCGTTCGGCACGCTCAACGCCAACGCGTCTTATCAGCAGGGCAGTTACTCCTCGATAGGCGGAACTTTCCGCGGCGGCCTGACCGCTACCCGGCACGGCGTCGCCGCGCACCAGAACGCCGGCAACGGCGGCAGCCGCATGATGCTGGATACCAACGGCGTCGCCGGCGTGCCGATCAACAACGGCCGCGCTTACAGCAACCGCTTCGGATTGGCGGTGATCTCGGACATCACCAGCTACTACAACACCGATACGCGCATCGACGTCAACAAGCTGGCGGACGACGTTGAAGCCACGCGCGCGGTGGTGCAAGGCACGCTGACGGAAGGCGCCATCGGTTATCGCCACTTCGAGGTGGTGAAAGGCAGCAAGCTGTTAGCCACCATCAAGCTGGCGGACGGCAGCGAACCGCCGTTCGGCGCCACGGTGCTGAGTGCAACCGGACGGGAGATCGCGGTGGTGAACGACGGCGGCTCGGTGTATCTGACCGGCGTCCAACCGGAAGAGCGGTTGGACGTCGCCTGGGAAGGCCGCCGTCAGTGCCGCATCGCCATCCCAGGCGCCGCCAAACCGCTGGACCGGCTGCTGTTGCCGTGCGCCAAACCGTAATCCGCAACACATTGAGAGTAGACGCATAACATGAACAAACATTCGATAGCAGTAACCGCGGGCAGCCTGGCGTTGATGACGCTGGCTTCGACGGCCGACGCGGCGATCGCGTTGGATCGCACGCGCGCCATCTATGTGAGCGACGCCAAATCGATCAGCCTTAACATAACCAATGAGAACAAAGAGTTGCCTTTCCTTGCTCAGGCCTGGATCGAGAATGCGCAACATCAAAAGATCGTTTCGCCACTGGTGGTATTGCCGCCGTTGCAACGGGTGGAAGCCGGAGAACGCAGCGTCGTGCGCATTACCAAAACGCCGGAAGCCGAGCTATTGCCGCAAGATCGCGAATCGGTATTTTATTTCAATTTGCGCGAAATTCCGCCCAAAAGCAGCAAAGCCAACGTGATGCAGTTGGCGCTGCAAACGCAGATCAAACTGTTCTTCCGCCCGAAGGCCATCGTCGCGCCGCAGGGTGAGATATGGCAAGAACAGCTGGTGTTCCACAAAACCGCCGACGGTTTCACCATCGAAAATCCGACGCCGTTCCACATCACGCTGACCGGCATCGCCCGTCAGACGCAGAAACAAGGCGGTGGTGCGATCGGCGATTTTCAGCCGGTGATGCTGTCCCCCAAATCCAGCGAAAAAGTGCGTTTGCGCGACCATGGGTTCGACGCCTTCGTCGTCACCTATATCAATGATTTCGGCGGCCACCCCGAGCTGCGCTTCACCTGCAGCGCTAGCCTCTGCACCGCCGCACCCGGAAAAAAATAAGGAGATACGGCATGGCTGACTTCACCGGCCGCCTGCGGCCTCTGCTGGTCGGCGCCTTGCTGCTCGGCAACGGCGCCGCAATGGCCTCTCCGCCGGGAGAGGTTCAGGGCACCAGTGGCACCGTCGGTTTTCAGGGCGCTCTGCTGAGCTCCCCCTGCAGCCTGGCGCCGGATAGCCGCGATCAGTCGGTCGATCTCGGTGAGATCGGCACGCTCGCCTTCCGGCGTGTCGGCGATCAAAGCGCACCGGTACGTTTTCGTCTCGCCTTTAACCATTGCCTGCTGGGCGCCAGGGCGCTGGCAGACAATCCGGCCGGCATGCGCAATGGCGATGCCGGCCTGCTCTACCTGCGGGGGGAGCAGGCCGCCACGCTGGTGTTCCTCGGTGAAAGCGATCCCGACAATCCGCAGTTGCTGAAGCTACACGGCGGCGTACAAGGCGTTGGCCTGCGGCTGAAAGATCAACGGGGCCGCGCATTGTCCCTCAACCAACCCGGCGCCCCCTATGTCTTGCAGCCCGGCGGCAATACGTTGTGGTTCAGCGCTCAGTTGGAATCAACCCGTCAGTTCATCGAAGCAAACCAATTCAAAGGAGTGGTGCATGTCCAGTTGGTCTATTTATAAACGCCTGGCGTTGCTGGGTTGCCTGGCGACGCCATTCGGCGCTCAGGCGCTGGAATGCCACCTGAATACCGAGAACGGCATTACCGAAGAGAGCGAGGATATCGGCCGGTTGACCATACCGGCCACCTTACCAGTCGGCAGCCGGCTTTGGACCTCTAAACCGATGAGCCGCGACGTTATGTGCTGGGCGCACGCCAGCAAACCCAAGGGGGAATGGGTTTATTTCTATCCCAATCCGGATAACCGGCAATTCGCCGCCGGCATCTCCATGGGGGTGATTTATAACGGCCAGGATCTTGGCTTGATCAACTCCCGGGTACAAACCGATATGTTTCGTACCCCCAAGCAACGGGAGCTCGGTCACGTCAATTACCAGGTTTATTTGCAAAAAACCGGAGAAATCATCGCGGGAGGCGCCAGCCAGATCGCCGTTTTTCAGCTCGATGGCGTAGGCGGCATCAACGTCCACCCAGGGAAAAATTACCGTTTCACCCTAACCGGGCTAGATAAAATCAAGGTAATCCAGTGCGCCGCTTCGGTGGAGCTTTCAACCCCGGAAGGCGTTGATTTCGGTGAAATCCCCGCCTGGAAACCCAATGCGGGCACCGTAGCGAGCAAGGATTTCAGCATCTTGATCCGCAAAAACGGCTGCAGCGACAGCTTCGCACTGGACGCCAATTTCATGGTGAAAAACGGCACGCTGACCGACGCTACCGGTTTGAATATGGACAATGGTTCAACCTTGCGCATCCACGATAATTCCAACCCCAAATGGATTAAATACAATCAGTTCGACAGCTTCGCCGACATGAATGGTCGCGATCAGGTGCAAAAATCCTACAGCGCCTCATTGCAGGCCACCGGGGAAGGACAGGAAGGCAATTTCCGTAAGACCGTAATCTTGCTGATTAATTATATTTAAGGGGGGTGATGATGAATAGCTATCGGACAATCACCGCTCTGTGCGGCATCGGTTTTCTATTTTCCTCCGCAGTCGCGGCGGAAAATAAGGAAATAGACTTTTTCGGTTCCGTGGTAAGCAGGCCCTGCAATATCGACCCGCAGTCTCTTCACCAGACCGTCGAGATGGATACGGTGTTGATCAAAACGTTGTACCGCTACGGCCATACCAACCCCGTGTCATTTTCCATTCGCTTAACCGACTGTAAAACCGCCGTTTTCAAATCGGTCACCGTCACCTTTACCGGCACCGAAGATGCCGAACTGCCGGGCAAGCTGGCGATCAACAATGGCGCCAACGGCGCCGCCATCGCGCTGTTCGACGGTGCTGGCAAAGCGATTGACCTGGGCACACCGGCCGATGCGGTGACATTGCAAGACGGCCCCAATGCCCTGAGGTTCAGCGCCTATGTCCAGGCCCGGCCGAGCGCGATGAAAGATAAAACCCTTACCGAAGGCGCATTCAGTTCCATCGCCAATTTTGTGCTGGCGTACCAATAAGCCTCGCACCGCCCCAGGGAAATCAGGAAAACGACCGGCGCGCAAACGCCGGCGATTGGCCGTCACCGTTCGTTCCGGCGCGGTGCCGCGGCCTTTTAAGGAGCCACCCATGCCAGATATTCGCTTCACGCTGTTCGACAGCGATAACTTCTACCAGCAGGGGCTGCGCCTGCTGCTGCAGGACTATCTGCACTCCCTGAACGAATGCCAGCGCCTGTACCCGCAGTTCTCGCCGCTGGCGCTGCAGGCGTTGGATAACATCGAAATCGTGTTCCGCACGCCGGAAGAGCGCTGGGGCTGCGCCTGCTGCTACCGGAGTCCCTACGGCATCCCGCGCCAGCGGCAGCTGACCTTGCTGATCCTCGACGACACGGCCCAGCAGCAGGTGAAAAACCTGTCTCCGCTGTTCATCATCCACCGGCGCGACTCGGTTTACGCCATTCGCCTCAAGCTGCAGATGGCGCTGGAAAAATTCATTCAGCAGCCGTGGATGGCGCTGCACGCCGCCGACATATGGAAATGCCAGGCCTGCCGCCTCGCCGCGCTGAGCCACTGTGAGAAAAAGGTGCTGGGCCTGATGAGCAGCGGCATGTCCGCCTGCAGCATCGCCGGCCTGCTGCAGCGCAGCCAGAAAACCATCAGCGCCCACAAACGTTCGGCGATGCGCAAGCTGAACGTGCGCAAAAACAGCGAGTTGAATCGGGTGCTGCTGAATCAGCGGGAGCTGAACTGAGCGACAACAGGCTCGCGAGTGACGCCAGAGTGGTTTACTCTGAATACTCATTTTCGCACTGCAAAGCGAGCCGGAATGCATGCCCAGAACAGCCAAAGCCGTTGACGTCCCCGCCCTCGGCGAGCTCGATCGTCAGGCGGGTCAACTTAGCCACCAGCTGGCGCAGGCCCTGCGCCAGGCCATCCACCGGGGCGATCTGAAAGCGGGCGATCTGCTGCCCTCGACGCGCCGGCTGTCGGCGGCGTTGAATCTGGCGCGCGGCACGGTATTGGAGGCGTTCGCTCAGCTAACGGCGGAAGGTTTTCTCGAACCGCAGCCCGGCTCCGGCACCCGGGTCGCCCACTATCAGGCGCCGCGCCGCACGCCGCACGCCACGGTGCAGGCCGCTCCGTCCACAGCCGTGCCGCTTTCCGCACAGGCGCAGCATCTGGCGCGCTTTGCCGCCCAGGCGCGGGCGTTGCCGCCGGTGCCGTTCACCGTCTCGATGCCGATCGGCGATACCGCGCCCGACGATATCTGGCGGCGGCTCGGCAACCGCATCCGGGCGCGCGGCTCCGGCGCCCCGTCAGGCTACGGCGATCCGCTGGGCGCGTTGCCGCTGCGCGAAGCCATCTGCGACTATGTGCGCCGTTCCCGCTCGGTAAACTGCACGCCGCAGCAAATCCTCATCACCTCCGGCACGCAACAAGGGCTCTACTTGGCCGCACAGATCCTGCTGGACGCCGGCGACAGCGCCTGGGTGGAAGACCCCGCCTACGCCGGCATCACCGCCATTTTCGACAGCCTGTTTCGCGATCGGCGCATGATTAGGGTGCCCGTCGCCGCCGACGGCATCGACGTCGCCGCCGGTATCCGCCTGGCCGCCGACGCCCGCGCCGCCTTTGTCACGCCGTCGCATCAATATCCGCTGGGCATGCCGATGAGCATGGCGAAAAGAAGCGCCCTATTGGGCTGGGCCAAAGAGCGGCAGACCTGGATCGTGGAAGACGACTACGACAGCGAGATGCGCTACGCCGGCCACCCGTTCCCTTCGCTGCAGGGGCTGGCGCCCGAGCGAACGCTCTATCTCGGCACCTTCAGCAAGGTGCTGTTCCCTTCGCTGCGGCTGGGTTACGCCATCGTGCCGCCACCGCTGGTCGACGCCTTTTGCGGCGCCAGGATCCTGATGGATCGCCATCCGCCCAGCGCGGATCAACACGTGCTGGCCGCCTTTATCGTCGAAGGGTATCTCGACCGGCATATCCGCAAAATGCGCGGCGTCTACGCCGAGAAACGCCGGGTGCTGATCGAGGCGATCAACACGCATATCCCCGCCGATTTGGCGATAGTGCAGCCCTGCGATCAGGGCATGCACATGGTGCTGTGGCTGAGGAAAGATCTCGATGACGTGCGGGTCGCCCAATGCGCCAACGAAGCCGGATTGGCGCTGCGGGCGGTGTCGCCGATGTATGCGCCCGGCCACGGTGAGCCGGGTCTGGTGCTGGGATTGGGCGGTTACGCCGACCGCCAGGTGCAACAGGCGGTGGAACGGCTCGGACAGGTGATCCTGGCCTGCGCCGGCAGCGGCGCCTAGCGGGAAAAGCGCTTGGCGCCGAACACGCAAACCACCACGCCGGCCATCACGGCGATCATCATCGGCTGGACGGTTTCCTGCAGCAGCCAGCCCGCCAGCGCCAGGCCAAAGAACGGCTGCAGCAGCTGTAACTGCCCGACGGCGGCGATGCCGCCCTGCGCCAGGCCGCGATACCAGAAAATAAACCCAATCCACATGCTGAACACCGAGACGTAAACCAGCGACAGCCAGGCGGCGCCGCTGACGGCAGGCCAACCGGCCGGCGCCGCCAGCCAAGTGGCCGCCAGCGTCAACGGCAACGCCGCCACCAGCGCCCAGGAGATCACCTGCCAGCCGCCGATCCGGCGCGACAGCACCGCCCCTTCGGCATAACCCAGGCCGCACAGCAGCACCGCACCGATCATCAGCGCATCCCCTTGCCAGGCTCCGCCGCTCCCCTGGCTTAGCGCGAAAGCGCCCACCAGCACGGCGCCGACGCCTGAAAAAGCCCAAAAAGCGGGCTTGGGCCGCTCTCCGCCGCGCAAAACGCCAAAACCGGCGGTCGCCAACGGCAGCAGGCCGATATACACCAGCGAATGCGCCGAGGTGGTGTGCTGCAGCGCCAGCGCCGTCAGCAGCGGAAAACCGATGACCACGCCAAGCGCCACAAACAGCAGCGGCGGCAAATCGGCCCGCGTCGGCCGCGCCTGGCGGGTGATCAGCAGCGCACACAGCGCCAGCAAGGCAGCGATCGCCGCCCTGACCGCCGTCAGAAACAGCGGATCGAGCTCCAGCACCGCCACCCGCGTGGCGGGCAGCGAGCCGCTGAAAATAATCATGCCGAGGAAGCCGTTCATCCAGCCCTGGGGCGAATGCCCGGCGACGGGATGCTCAGGGGGAACAACGAGAGTTTTTTCAGACTGACTGTCCGTCATGTGAACGCTCCGCACGCCTGAGGCATACCGAAATCGGCAACCCGCGAGGCGATGTCATAGTGAAAGAGAACATCGTTCCCCGGCGTCGCTTGCCGGGGCCAGGTTCTATTTTTCAGATAAAGCGGTTCACGGACAGGTCCGGATAGCGAGATTTTCACTGTGCCGGTTCCGCTAACGCCAAAGAAGGGCGTTTTTCGGGCTGTCCTTGGCCGTTTGGCGGCTCTGCCTGCGGGGTATCATGGACTTTTATGCGTTTTTGCAGAACAGGACAAGGTGCGGTGCCGTGGTGAAACCCTTCTTACGCAGTGGCAGTTTGGATGATGTGCTGGCTTTAGGCGAAAACGGGCAACCGGTCTACGCCTGCGCGCAGCAGCTGCGGGAAACCCTGCGTCTTCGCCGGCAGCAGCAGGCCGCCGACTGTCTGGCGATCCCCCAGCCGAACGAAAGCGGCACCCGCATCGACTGGTATGCACCCTTCCCCGGCAAGGTCACCTCCTGGCTGGCAGCGAGCGACGCCCAGCGCGCGCAGGCGGTGCGCCACCTGGAACACTGCCTGACGACCTTCCGCAGCCTGACGGAACAGGCCCAGGCGACCGATCACCCCAGCCATCGCCTGTTCGGCGCGCTGCTGGCCAAAGCGATGCAGATGCCCGACCCCAACCACGTTTACCTGGTGGACGATCGGCCGGTGCTGACCTTCTGGGGCTTTATCAAGCCGCAGGCGCAGAGCCCAGACGATCCGTTGGCCTGCCTGCGCCCGATCGAATCGGAAGTGGAAAAACCGGCGCCGATCGCCGCCGCACCGCGCAAGCCGGCCGTTGTCGAACCGGTAAAACCGACCCCGGCCGCCGAACCTGAACCGGCGCCCGCCCCGGCAGTGCCTATCGAATCCTCTGCCGCCGTTCGCCCGCGCCGGCGCTACGCTCTCTGGCTGTTGCCCGTACTGTTGCTGGGCAGTGCGGCGCTGGCCGCCTGGCTGCACCGCTCGCCGCCGCCGCAACCGGCGATGCCGGCGGAGGTCCAGCATCCGGCGCCGCCGGAAAAAACCGCCGCGCCGTTGCCCAAGCTGCGCTTGCCGCTGGCGCACGCGACGCTGATGCCGCCGCCCCCGGCGCCGGTTATCCCGCAGCCGCTGGACAAAAATGCGCTGGTGCTGCCACCCGGGGCGGTGAAGGCCGGCTCCACCCGTTTCCTTAATGGCAAATGGCGCGCCACGGTGGCGCTGAAAGACCCGATTACCGGCAAGCGCCCCAGCCTGCAATATCGTCTGAACGGCGGCAAAGGCATCGCCGTCATCGCCTACGGCGACGGCGTCAGCTGCCGGGTGGCGGTCGAAGCCGGGCTGATGCAGTCCGGCAATCTGGTGATCAACAGCCGCACCAAGGCGCGCTGCAGCGACGGCAGCCGCTACCAGATCCCGGAGATCGTCTGCCGCCAGGGCGACACCGGCGCGGCGGAGTGCACCGGCCGCTACGATGCGGACACCACCTATCCCATGACGTTCAAGCGCGAGAGTAAATGATGCTGGCACCCCTTACGGACTACAAACACGGCATTACGCTGATTCAGGACAGCGGCATTCAGTTTCTGGACTTTGCCCTGACGCCGCTGCTGGACGCCGAGTTTCCTGGCAAATTCGTGCGCAAGACCGCCAGCGGCCCGCTGCTGCGCCTGCAATGGGAGGCCGAGAGCGGCAAATACCAGCTGCCGGCCGTGGGCGACCAGGCCGCCGAAGTGGTGCGGCCGGAGTTCAGCTATCCGCTGCAGCAGTCGCTGCACCTGCTGGATAAGCTCTGGTTGCCGCTGCCCTGCTTGCGCCACACCCCGGCGGGCCTGTTCTTGTCGGGCCCGGACAACTGGGCGCGCCTGCAGGTGGTGCAGTTGGATGAACCGGATCAGGACGGCAACCTGCTGCGCGTGGTGCTGGCCTTCGACACCCGCGCCGCGGCGCCCGGCCAGGAGGCGCTGGCGCCGGGCGAAAGCGATCTCGGCACCGATCTCCGTTTCGCGCTGGCGCACCGCAACCACGAGCTGGGCGAATTCCTCGATCTGACCTGGGTGGACGGCTGGCTGCGCGAGGCGTTCAGCCAGCGCGCCGCCGAGCGGGAGCAGCGTGCCGAAGTGGAGATCAACGCCGGGCTGAAAACCTTCGAGTATCAGGCGCACTACCTCAATCTGTTGCACATGCTTGGCCATCAGCTGGCGGTGCCGCAGATAAAGATGGTGGCGGCGACGCTGCAGCAACCGGCGATCGACGTCGATCTGGTGCTGGACGTCGGCAACTCGCACACCTGCGGCGTGCTGGTCGAGGATCATCCGGAGGAGAGCAACGGCCTGAAGCAAACCTACGAGCTGCAGCTGCGTTCGCTGTCCGAACCGCACCGCGTCTACAACGAACTGTTCGAGAGCCGGGTGGAGTTTTCTCGGGCCGGCTTCGGCAAGCCGCATCTGTCGTTCCAGAGCGGGCGCGACGACGCCTTCCAGTGGCCGTCCATCACCCGCGTCGGCCGCGAAGCCGCGCAACTGGCGCAGCGGCGAACGGGCCATGAAGGCACTACCGGCATTTCCAGCCCGCGCCGCTACCTGTGGGACGAGGAGCGCTATGCGCCCGGCTGGCGCTTCAACGAGCAGCACGAGCCAATGGCCGCCGCCGCGCCGTTGACCACCCTGATCAACGACGAAGGCGTGCCGCTGTCCGCCCTGCCGACGGCGCAACGGCTGCCGGTGTTCGCCGCCCATTACAGCCGCAGCGCGGTGATGACGCTGATGCTGAGCGAGCTGCTGGCGCAGGCGCTGATGCAGATCAACAGCATCGCCCAGCGCAGCCGCATGCCGAACGCCGCCGCGCCGCGCCGTTTGCGCGCCATCATTCTGACGCTGCCTTCGGCGATGCCGAAACCGGAGCGCGAGATCTTCCGCCGCCGCATGCAGGAGGCGATCGGGCTGGTGTGGAAGGCCCTCGACTGGCACCCGCAGGATGCGCCGTTCGACGGCGCGCACGCCCGCTTCCCGGCGCCGCAGGTGCAGATGGAGTGGGACGAGGCCACCTGCGGCCAGATGGTCTATCTGTACAATGAAACCCAGGTGAACTTCGCCGGCCGCACTGACGCCTTTTTCGCCGCCATGGCCCGGCCCGACCGGCCGCTGGCGCCGGATGAGCAGACGGGCAAAACGCTGCGCATCGCCTCCATCGACATCGGCGGCGGCACCACCGATCTGGCGATCACGCACTATTCGCTCGACGACGGCGTGGGCAACAACATCAAAATCAACCCGCGCCTGCTGTTCCGCGAGGGCTTTAAGGTCGCCGGCGACGATATCCTGCTGGACGCCATCCAGCAGTTTATCCTGCCCGCCGTGCAGCAGGCGTTCGAAGCCGCCGGCGTAAGCGCCGCCCCGGCGTTGATGGACAGGCTGTTCGGCAACGAAGGGCGTATGGACGGGCTTTCCACCCTGCGCCAGCAGGCCGCGCTGCAGATTTTCATGCCCGCCGGGCGCGCGCTGCTCGGCGCCTATGAAGAATACGACCCGCTGGACAGCCGGGCGGAAATCGCCGCCAGCCTGGGCGATTTGCTGCCGCAGCCGCCGACGCCGCAGGTGCTGGCGTTTATCAACGGCGAGGTGCAGCGCGAAGCCGACAGCGACGCCTTCGAGATTCTGCACACCCCGCTGGTGATCCGCCTGGCCGATCTGCACGCCGCCTTCTTGTCCGATCGCATCGGCATCGGCCGCTGCCTGCGCCTGCTGGCCGAGGTGGTGGCGCTGTATACCTGCGACGTGCTGCTGTTGACCGGCCGCCCGGCGCGTTTCCCTGGCGTGCAGGCGCTGCTGCGCCACCTGCAGCCGCTGCCCGCCAGCCGCATTCTGCCGCTCGAGGGCTACCACACCCGCAGCTGGTACCCGTTCAACAAACGCGGCCGCATCGACAACCCGAAATCCACCGCCGCGGTGGGCGCCATGTTGTGCCTGTTGGCGATCGACCTGCGGCTGGAGAGTTTTTACTTCAACGTCGGCGATTTCCAGCCTTACTCCACCATTCGCCACCTGGGCATGCTGGACGGCAACAACATGCTGGCGGACGATAACGTCTATTACCGCGACATCGATCTGGATCGCGCCGACTTCGCGCTCGACCCCGCCGGCAGCTTCCAGCTGCGCGGCCCGCTGCGCCTGGGCTTCCGCCAACTGGACAACGAACGCTGGCCGGCCTCGCCGCTCTATACGCTGACCATCAATGACGCCCAGCTGGCGCGCAAACTGGCCGGCGACGCGGTGATCACCCTGCGGCTGGCCATTACCGCCAGCGCCGAACAGGGCGCGGAAAGCGTCAGGATCGCGCAGGCGTTGCTGGCCGACGGCAGCCCCGTCCCGGCGCACCATCTGCAACTGAAACTCAATACCCTGGCTGCCAGCGCCTCCGGCGCGACCCACTACTGGATAGACAGCGGGAGCATTTACCCACGATGAAAGCTATCACTACCGCCCAATCGGCCCCGAACCACGCACTCAGCGC
The DNA here is from genome assembly GCF_052169175.1 of Serratia sp. CY31944. NCBI lineage: Bacteria > Pseudomonadati > Pseudomonadota > Gammaproteobacteria > Enterobacterales > Yersiniaceae > Serratia > Serratia sp. CY31944. The sequence continues at coordinate 26,450 of NZ_JBJNLG010000010.1, read as the reverse complement.
CGGCATTCTGCAGGCGATCGCCTGGGTGGACACCGCGCGCCGGCAGTCCACCCGTTTGGAACGGGAAGCCGATCGCCTGACGCTGCGCCTGCGCCGTTGCCATAACCGCGCACTGCAATTGGCGAAGGCACAACCTGCGCAGGTCGCTATCGGCCTGTACGGCCACAACGCCGCCGCCAAGGCCCACCTGCTGGCGGCGCTGGCCCCCGGCGCAGAAAGGCTGCACGGCGACGCCGCGCTGGCGGTGCGTTACTGCGCCACCGCGCCGACGCCGTCCACCGAGTATCCTCTCGCCCTCGCGCTGCTCGATGAAGCGCAGTGGCTGGCCATCACGCTCGATGCCGCCGCGATGGGCGGCTTCCGGCTGGACTGGGACGCCCGCGCGATCGCCGGCCATCTGCAAGCGTTGGCGCGTCACCGCCAAGCCGTCGCCCTCGACGGCCTCAGCGACAGCGATGTGCTGGCGCTGTGGGATAGCCAACGCCGCCACGGCGACAAGGGGCAACAGGCGCTGGACAGGCATTTCTGGCCGCAGGCCGTGGCGCTGGCGCCGCAGCTGAGCATCGACGATCGCGCGCGCCTGTTTGCGCCGCTGTGGGGAGAGGAAACGACGCTGACGGCGCATTATCGCCAGCTGGCGCACACGCTGCATGCCCTCGGTGGCAGCCGACAGGTTCATGCTCCGCACCGCGCCTTACCGCTGCTGACCGCGAGCGCCGCAGCGGAAAACGCCGCGATCGTCGTGATGGCCGAACACGGCGGTGAACGGAAGATCGCGTTAAGCGATCTGACCTGGCTGACCGCCGAAGCTACCACCGTTCTGCCGCAGACGGCGCAGGCGGGCCTGCCCGCCGACGTGGCGCTGATCGACCTGCCCGGCAGCCGCGCCTGCCCGCAGGCGGAACCGACGCAGCGGCTGCAACAGGCGAAACGCGCCCATTTGCTGACCCGCTGCGCAGACGGCCTGCACGCCAACCTGCTGCTGGTGGCCGATGCCGCCGCCACGCCGCAGGACGCCGCCCGCGTCGGCCAGGCGCTCGCCAACTGGGTCAATCAGACTCAGGGAGAAACCCCGGCGCTGCGCCAGCGCCGCAAACCCGGCCTGATCTGGGCGATCACACCGTTCGATCAACGCGGGGAAGGCAAAGCGCGCCCCGACGACGCCGTACAGCGCCAGGTCGGCGAACCCGGCGACAGCTGGGCCACGCTGCTGGCGCTGGATGAACAGGATTGCCGCCGCATGGTGAGCTACCTGACCGCCCAGGCGCGCCCGGCCCAGAAGCAAGCGCGCCTGCTCGAACAGCGTGAAGAGTTGCAGCGTGAGCTGACGGAAAGCCTGCTCGGCAACTGGCTCACCGCCGCCGATCCGCACGCGGCGCAGCAGCGCGGCCAACAGCTGCTGCGCGCGCTGCAGGCGCAGGCCGGCCGCCACGGCGAACTGCTGGAACGGCTGTTGCCGCAGCGCGATACGTTGCGCCAGCTTTATCAGCAACAGCAGCACGCCACGCCGGCCCCGACGACGACGCCTGTACCGTTCGGGCTCGACATCGATCTGTTCGGCGCGCCGGAAACCCCGGCGCCCGGCGAGCCCTCCGCGTCGCCCTTTGCCGCGCGGGTATTCGCGGATTGGATCAACCATCTGCGCAGCCTGCCGGACAGTCGCCGGTTGCTGGAGCTGCTCGGCGTCGAAAAGCCGCACCTGGAACTGTTGGTCGATGCGCTGATCGGCGCCGCCTGTCGCCTGCGGCTCGATGATGAGCTGGAACGCGCGCTGTGCGCCGGGGGCCTGCCGGAACAGGGTGAAGATCGGCAAATCAGCCAGGCGCTGGCGCTACTGGGCGACTTCGTCGCCTGGCTCGGCTTCCAGCGGCGCGATGCGGCAACGCGCCCCGAGAGCCGCGTCAACCCCGGCCAGCCGATCTTTACCCCGCCGCCGCAGCCGGCGGTGGACTGGAGCAGCCAGCAGCGGTTAACCCGGCTGGCGCTGACGCCGACCAAAAACACCGCGTTTTATATCTATGACTGGCTGATCGGCCTGCAAACCCTGCTAGCGGAGAATGCGACGACGGAAAGCGCGCTCGGCGAGGTGCAGCGCGCGGCGTTGGAAGAGATCGTGGCGACTCTGCGATAAGCGGCGGCTCTGGCAGCAATAGGGGGCGAAAACAGGATAAATCGGGCGTTGCCGATTATGCTGATGAGTAACACAGCGATTCTGGGAGAAAATCATGCCCCCTTTCAGCCTGAAGACTATCGATCATGTGGTTCTGCGCGTGCGCGATGCGGAAAAAAGCCTGCGGTTCTATACCCAGACGCTGGGTTGCGACATCGCCAAACGGCGGCCCGATTTGGGGCTGGTGCACCTGCGCGCCGGAACGGCCATGATTGATCTGGTCGACGTGAACGGCCAGCTTGGAAAAAAAGGCGGCGACGCGCCCGATCCTCACCGGCAAAATGTCGATCACCTCTGCCTGCGCATCGATCCTTTCAACGAAGACGAACTGCTGGCCTATCTGCGATCGCAGGGGATCGCCGTCGATCCTGCTGAATCGCGCTACGGCGCGGAAGGCGACGGGCCGTCGGTTTACTTCAGCGATCCGGACGGCAATCGCATAGAGCTTAAGGGGCCGGCGGCCGATTAAATCACGGTGTGTTCCGGATGTCGGATAATCATAAAATAGCCTTCTAAATCGGCCTAGCCCCTTCACGCTGCTGAACGTTAACGCTCCTGCGCCGCCAACGCCTGGGCGCAGGCCCAGGCAGAGCTCCACGCCCACTGGAAGTTGTAGCCGCCCAACCACCCGGTCACGTCCACCACTTCGCCGATAAAATAGAGCCCCGGCGCCTTGTGGGCTTCCATCGTCTTGGAGGAAAGTTCGTTGGTGTCGACGCCGCCGAGCGTCACTTCCGCCGTGCGGTAACCTTCGGTGCCGTTCGGCTGCACGCGCCAGTTCTGCAACAGCTCCACCAGCGCCGCCTGCTGCGGCGCATTCAGCTGCTTCAGCGTGGCCTCCGGCAGTTGTCCCAGGGTTTGCAAGCACTCCACCAACCGCTTCGGCAATTGCAGCGCCAGGGTGTTTTTCAGGCTTTGGTTCGGGTGCTGGCGGCGTTGATCATCCAGGAAGGCCGCCAAATCCAGCTCAGGAAGTAAGTTAACGCTCACATACTCACCCGGTTGCCAGTAGCTGGACAGCTGCAGCACCGCCGGGCCGGACAGACCGCGATGGGTAAACAGGATGCTTTCACGGAAGCTGACGCCGTTCTCGGCGGTGATCACCGCCGGCACCGAGACGCCGGACAGCGTCTGCACATGCTCCAGCAGCGGCTTATGCAGGGTAAAAGGCACCAGCCCGGCGCGCGTCGGCAGCACCCTGAGGCCGAACTGCTCCGCCAGCTTGTAACCGAACGGCGAAGCGCCCAGCCCCGGCATGGACAAACCGCCGCTGGCCACCACAAGTGAGCGAGCACTCACTTTTTCACCATTCAGCGCCAGCGCGTAACCATGTTCGGTTTTCTCCACGCCCAGCACTTCGCTGCGCAGGCGCATCGTCACCTGGCCCAGCTCGCACTCTTTGACCAGCAGATCCACCACCTGCTGCGCCGAGTCGTCGCAGAACAGCTGCCCCAGCGTTTTTTCATGGTAGGCGATGCCGTAGCGGTTGATCAGATCGATGAAGTCCCACTGGGTGTAGCGCGCCAGCGCCGACTTGCAAAAGTGCGGGTTGTTCGACAGGTAGGCCGCCGGTTCGGCGTACATGTTGGTAAAGTTGCAGCGCCCGCCGCCGGACATCAGGATCTTGCGGCCCGGTTTTTTGCCGTTGTCGAGCAGCAACACGCGGCAACCGAGTTGCCCCGCCTGCGCGGCGCAAAACATGCCGGCGGCGCCCGCCCCAATCACTACGACATCAAACTGTTCCACCTGAGCCTCACTTATCAAAACCACAATCGCGACAAAAGGGCGCCATATTACGCCGTTTCGCCGCCGGTCACCGCCAAATTCACGGCGGCAGATTGTAAAGCCCCGGCGCCGCCAACGCCATAGTAAGAAAATATTACAGAGGTCAGAGGAGAATAACGCATTGATATTCCATATTTTTGTTATAGGCGCGTCATCGTTTCGTCATGTCCAAATCAAAAAAACGTCATATTTTCCTTTTCCCCGGCCCCGGTTGTCACTGATAATGCGCGGCGTTCATGTCCACAAACTGGCGTAACGCTTATGCTGCATTTGTTCGCTGGCCTGGATTTCCATACCGGCCTGATGTTAATTCTCGCATTGTTGTTCGTGTTGTTTTATGAAGCCATCAACGGTTTTCATGATACGGCCAATGCGGTCGCTACAGTTATTTATACCCGCGCCATGCGCTCGCAACTTGCGGTCGTGATGGCAGGTTTGTTCAACTTTCTTGGCGTAATGCTCGGCGGTTTGAGTGTTGCTTACGCCATCGTCCACTTGCTGCCTACCGATCTGTTGTTGAACGTCAGTTCAGCACACGGATTAGCCATGGTCTTCTCCATGCTGTTGGCGGCAATCATCTGGAACCTCGGCACCTGGTATTTCGGTCTGCCGGCCTCCAGTTCCCATACGCTGATAGGCGCAATCATCGGTGTCGGTTTAACCAACGCCCTGATGACCCACACTTCGGTGGTGGATGCGCTTAACGTCCCGAAAATGATTGGTATTTTCCTTTCTCTGCTGTTCTCGCCGCTGGTCGGCATGATGGTGGCGGGAGTGATGGTGTTCGCCTTGCGCCGCTATTGGAGTGGCACCAAGAAACGCCAGCGTATCCACATGACCCCTGCGGAACGTGAAAAGGTCGACGGCAAACGCAAGCCGCCGTTCTGGACCCGTATCGCGCTGATCCTGTCGGCGATTGGCGTCAGCTTCTCGCACGGCGCCAACGACGGCCAGAAAGGCATCGGCCTGATCATGCTGGTGCTGATCGGCGTTGCGCCGGCCGGCTTCGTGGTCAATATGAATGCAACCGGTTATGACATCACCCGTACGCGTGACGCCGTGACCCACCTGCAGCAATATTACCAGCAGCACGGCGACGCGCTGTCGCATGCGGTGTCGTTGACGCCGCTGGTGCCAAGCCCGGATGACGAAGCTGCGCCGAACAAGCCGGCCGAGTTCCACTGCGACAGTTCGCGCGCCATGCCGGCGATCGAGCTGGCTCAGGGCATGCTGACCAACCTGCAAAGCTACGATCAGCTGACGGTTGAGCAGCGCAGCCACCTGCGCCGCCTGCTGATGTGCGTGACCGACACGGCGGATAAAGTCGCCAAGCTGCCGGAAACCTCATCCGCCGACCAGCGCTTCCTGAAGAACCTGCGTCAGGATCTGCTGCAGACCGTCGAGTACGCGCCGATGTGGATCATCGTCGCCGTCGCGCTGGCGCTGTCGCTCGGCACCATGGTGGGCTGGAAACGCGTGGCCACCACCATCGGCGAGAAGATCGGCAAGAAAGGCATGACCTACGCCCAGGGCGTATCGGCCCAGATGACCGCGGCGCTGTCTATCGGCGTGGCGAGTTATACCGGCATGCCGGTCTCCACCACCCACGTCCTCTCTTCGGCGGTTGCCGGGACGATGATCGTGGACGGCGGCGGCGTGCAGAGCAAAACCGTGAAGAACATCCTGTTGGCCTGGGTACTGACCCTGCCAATCTCGATTCTGCTTTCCGGTGCGCTGTATTGGGTTGCGTTGAAGCTGATCTAAGCGATAAGCATCATGAGGAAGGCGGCCGCAGGGCCGCCTTTTTTTTGCCTGCATCAAGGGAAACAGAAAGGCATTAATACCAGATCATCAGCGCTATCAGGCTGATGACCACCAGGCCGCACAGGGCCGAGGTCAGCATGAACTGCCCGCGCACCCGCTCGCAGCGGCGAATAAACTCCGGATCGTGGTGCTCGACATAGCGTTGCGCAAAGATATAGCGCACCAGCCTCAGCTGCTTGCTGGGTTGCCCGTGGGCGGTGAAGAAACCGCCGCCGTCGACGTATTGGTACAGCAGCGGATCGCAGCCGCGCAATACCACCAGCAATGCGCGCAGAGAAGAGTAATACCGCACCATGTTTACCACACACACCACACATAAGGCCCAAAACAGCGCGACGGTACTGATCATGATTACCCCCTCAAGGCGTTGTTATCCGCGGCCATCCGCCGGGTCCAACCGCCCTACCTCATTACCCGATACTCTGCTGGAGCTTACCGCTCTCATCCCCTTTTTTGCCTGCACGGGCCATGCCCATAACCCACCGCCTCCAGAGACGTTACCGCACCGCACAGAGAGATTTGCACGGCGTGATTCCACTCAGAGGGGAAATGGTAAGGCCCATATTCATCATTGTAGGTTAATGAAACGCAAACTGGCCTGATCAGTGGATAAAATTTACCGCCACGCGCCGAAACGCCCCCGCCGGGGCGTTATAAGTGATAACCGTTCGTCTGCAATTAGTCGTTTTTCCTGGATAGTCTATCCCGCCCCACGCCGCTGATCTTTCCCCCCACGCTGGCTAGACTCAGGTTTCCGTTACGCTCATCCAAGGAAACTGTTATGGCAAACCATTCAATCAAGGGAAAAACCGTCCTGATCGCCGGCGGCGCCAAGAATCTCGGCGGGCTGATCGCGCGCGATTTGGCTGAACAAGGCGCCAAAGCGGTAGTGATCCACTACAACAGCGCCGCCTCCAAAGCCGAAGCCGATAAGACCGTCGCCGCCATCCAGGCCGCCGGGGCGCAAGGCGTCGCGCTGCAGGCCGATTTGACCACCGCGGGCGCGGTCGAGAAGCTGTTCGCCGATGCTGTCGCCGCCGTCGGCAAGCCGGATATCGCCATCAATACCGTCGGCAAAGTGCTGAAAAAGCCGATGATCGACATCAGCGAGGCCGAGTACGACGAGATGACCGCGGTCAACGCCAAAACCGCGTTCTTCTTCCTGAAAGAGGCGGGCAAACACCTCAACGACAACGGTAAAATCTGCACGCTGGTCACCTCGCTGCTCGGCGCCTTCACGCCGTTCTATGCCGCTTACGCCGGCACCAAAGCGCCGGTGGAGCACTTCACCCGCGCCGCCGCCAAGGAGTTCGGCGAGCGCGGCATCTCCGTGACGGCGGTCGGCCCCGGCCCGATGGACACCCCGTTCTTCTACCCGGCGGAGGGTGCGGACGCCGTGGCCTACCACAAGACGGCGGCGGCGCTGTCGCCGTTCAGCAAAACCGGCCTCACCGATATCGAAGACGTGGTGCCGTTTATCCGCCACCTGGTCAGCGACGGCTGGTGGGTTACCGGCCAAACCATCCTGATCAACGGCGGCTATACTACCAAGTAACGCCGCATGGGGGGCGCGCGTCTGGCGTCCGCCCCCGCCAGGAGGCGCAGCGTAGAGGATATTGCAATGCACATGCTGATGGTCATTGGCGGAGGCGTGGTTCTCTTGGGATTGTTTGTGCTGTTCGGCTGGCTCTGGGGCGCCAGTGCGGCGGGCATGGCGCTGGCGGCAAAAATTTTCGTCCCGGCCTGGTTGCTGATCGCGGCGGTCAATATGTGGGTGGGCGTCGCCCACGCGGGCTACAGCCTGCGGGCGGAGTTGCCGATCCTGCTGCTGGTGTTCGCGATCCCCGCCGCCATCGCCGCGTTCGTATTCTGGCGCCTCGCCCATGTCTGAAAGCGCCGGCGACCTGCTCAACGTGGTGACGCTACTGGGCGCCGCCGTGGTGGCCGTGCCGCTGTTCAAGCGCTTGGGGCTGGGCTCGGTGCTGGGTTATCTGGCCGCCGGTTTGGCGATTGGGCCGTTCGGCTTTGGTTTGTTCAACGATGCGCAGACTATCCTGCACACCGCCGAGCTTGGGGTGGTGATGTTTCTCTTCATCATCGGCCTGGAGATGCGGCCTTCTCATCTGTGGAACATGCGGCGCGATATTTTCGGCCTGGGCAGCCTGCAGGTATTGAGCTGCGGGCTGCTGCTCACCGCCATCGGCATGGCCTTCGGCTTTTCATTGGCCATCTCCTTCATCTGCGGCATGGGATTCGTGCTGACGTCTACCGCCATCGTCATGCAGCTGTTGGGCGAACGCGGCGACATCGCCAGCCCGCGCGGTCAGAAAATCGTCGCCGTATTGCTGTTTGAAGATCTGATGATTGTCCCGCTGCTGGCGCTGGTGGCGTTCATCGCGCCGGCCGGTTCATCGACGCCGGTATCCGGTTCCGCCTGGGGCGGCATCGCCATCGCCGCCGGTGCGCTGGCCGCGCTGGTGGCGGCCGGCATCTGGCTGCTGAACCCGCTGTTTCGCATTCTGGCGAACGCCAAAGCGCGCGAAGTAATGACCGCAGCTGCGCTGCTGGTAGTGCTTGGCGCCGCTTTGCTGATGCAGCTGGGTGGCCTCTCCATGGCCATGGGCGCCTTTTTGGCCGGCGTGCTGCTGTCGGAATCGACGTTCCGCCATCAGCTCGAAGCCGACATCGAGCCCTTTCGCGGTTTGCTTTTGGGGCTGTTCTTCCTCGGCGTCGGCATGTCTCTCGATCTGGCCGTGGTGGCGCGCAACTGGCCGCTGATCGTCAGCGGCGTGCTGGCGATGATGTTCATCAAAGGCCTGTGTATTTACTGCGTGGCCCGGTTGACGAAAAGCTCGCACGGTGATGCTCTCGACCGCGCCGTACTCATGGCGCAAGGGGGAGAATTTGCGTTTGTGCTGTTCGCTGCTGCGCTGGCCAATCAGGCGCTGCCTGCGGAAGCCAACGCCAACATGACCGCCGTCGTGGTGCTGTCGATGGCTTTGACACCGCTGGCGGTGTTGATCCACCAACGTCTGCGCGCCTCGTCCGACGCCTCGTTGGACGGCACGGAACAGCCCGCCGGCTTGACCAACAGCGTGCTGATCGTCGGGTTTGGCCGTTTTGGTCAGATCGTCAGCCAGCACGTTTTGGCGATGGGCGCCGATATCGCCATTATCGACCGCGAACCCCAGGTTGCCCGCGACGCGCAAGACTTCGGCTTCAAAGTTTACTATGGCGACGGTGCGCGCATGGATGTGCTGCATGCGGCGGGCGCCGGCCACGCCCGCGCCATCTTGGTCTGCATTGACGATCCGCAAGCCGCCACGCAGATTGTCGAACACGCCAAAACCCACTTCCCGCAGGCCCGGGTGCTGGCTCGCGCTCATGACCGCGAACATGCCATCGCGCTGATCAAGGCCAATGTGGATTACCAAATTCGCGTCACCTTAGAGTCCGCCATGTCTTTCGGGCATGAAGCTATGTTGGCGTTGGGTTCCGATCCGGAAACCGCGGCGGATCTGATGGCCGAGCTGCGGCGCAAGGATGCCGAACGGTTGGCGATGGAGGTGTCCGGCGGCATTTACGCCGGTACATCGATGATTTTGGGCAATGCGCCGACCAAGGCTAAGAAGGAATGACGGGCATGCCGACCCTTTTCCGCCGGCGCAGCGATGCGCTCGCGGCCGATAATCAAACGGCCGATGAGGTGGTGCGGTTTTGGCGAGACGCCGGCGCAGAGCAATGGTTCCGGCAGGATCCGCGCTTCGACCAACGCTTTCGCGCGCGCTTTTTGGGCCTGCATCTGGCGGCGGCCCGGCGTGAACGCGACGACTGGCTTAAGACGCCGGAAAGCGCGCTGGCGCTGATGATCCTGCTCGACCAATTTCCGCGCAACGCTTTTCGCAACACCGCCCACATGTACGCCACCGATCCGCTGGCGCGCCGCTTCGCCCGCATCGCCATTGCGGCGAACTACATGCAGGCCGTCGAGCCTTCGCTGCGCCTGTTTTTTTGCCTGCCGTTTGCCCACTCGGAAAATCTCGCCGATCAGGATCTGTCCGTGGCGCTAAACGCTCAACTGGGGCCGGCTGAACGCGCGCACGCCGAGGGGCACCGCGATATCATCCGCCGTTTCGGTCGTTTCCCACATCGCAATCAGCTGCTGTTGCGCGATACTACCGCGCAGGAGCAAGCCTTCCTGGAGCAAGGAGGGTTTGCCGGATAACGCCGCAGGAATGCATTAAGCGGCAATAATCAATAATAAGGACAATAACGGGCGCATCGATGGACAGATTCAATCAATACCGCGTATTCGTGCAGGTGGCGGAGATGGGCAGCTTTATCCGCGCAGCCCATGTGCTGGAGGTGCCGCGCGCCTCGGTGTCCGCCGCCGTGCAACAGCTGGAAACGCAGTTGGGCGTGCGCCTGCTGCACCGCACCACGCGGCAGGTGCGGCTGACCGCCGACGGCGAACAGCTGCTCGAGCGGCTGCGCCCGCTGCTGGCCGAGGTGGAGGATATCGATCAGTCGTTTCAGGCCAGCCAGCGCCAGGCCTCCGGGCGGCTCAGCGTCGACGTGCCGAGCCGCATCGCCCGCCGGCTGATCGCGCCGGCGCTGCCCAGCCTGCTGCGGCGCCACCCCCACCTGCAGCTGGTGCTCGGCTCCGCCGATCGCGCCATCGATCTGGTGCAGGAAGGGGTCGACTGCGCGGTGCGCGTCGGCGATCTGCACGACAGCAGCCTGGTGATGCGCCCGCTCGGCCATATCGCGCTGATCAACTGCGCCAGCCCCGCCTACCTGAGCGAATTCGGCCATCCGCTTCAGCCCGCCGATCTTGCCGAGGGGCACAGGAGCATCGGCTACGCCTCGCCCAAAACCGGCCGCGAATCCCCCTGGGAATACCTGACCGCCGACGGCCATACCCAGCGGCTCGAACTGCCCAGCCGGGTGGTGGTCAACAACGCCGAGAGCTATATCGCCTGCTGCCGCGCCGGGCTGGGGCTGATGCAAATCCCGCGCTACGACGTGCAACACCTGCTCGACGCCGGCGAACTGGTGGAAGTCCTGCCCGCTTACCGCGCCGCCTCCATGCCGATCGCCCTGATCTATCCCCATCGTCGCCAGCGCTCACGCCGCCTGGCGGTGTTTCACGAGTGGTTTGAAAGCCTTCTGCAGCCGCATCTGGAGCGCTGATTGCGCATTTAGCGCTATACTTTGTTTAATAACGCTTATAATTCAAGCGGTCAGACCGGCAGCATCCGCATAATCAATAGGCTTTTATGCCGCGCGGGTGTACAACGAAAGGTATCGGGCGGAGAGATTTTCGATGCGGCGCAGTGTGATCGCCCCAACATATCATTGCGTTATCCGAATGATACTATGGAACCAAAAGCGCAAGGCGGGTAAACGGAACGCCTGCTAACCCTTTTAATCGGCATGTTTATGGAAGGAGTATTCTTATGGCTTACAAACACATACTGATCGCGGTGGACCTATCCCCGGAAAGCAAGATCCTGGTAGAAAAAGCCGTCTCGATGGCGCGGCCGTACAACGCTAAAGTTTCTCTGATCCACGTCGATGTCAACTATTCCGACCTCTATACCGGCCTGATCGACGTCAATCTCGGCGACATGCAAAAACGCATCTCCGAGGAAACCCATCAGGCGCTGACCGAGCTGTCGCAAAACGCCGGCTACCCGATCACCGAGACCCTGAGCGGCAGCGGCGATCTGGCGCAGGTATTGGTCGATGCCATCAAGAAATATGACATGGATCTGGTACTGTGCGGCCACCACCAGGATTTCTGGAGCAAGCTGATGTCTTCCGCTCGCCAGCTGATCAATACCGTGCACATCGATATGCTGATCGTGCCGCTGCGCGATGAAGAAGATGAATAAAGTAAGCACTCGCTAACTTAACTGCCCAACGCCCGCGCCCTGCGGGCGTTTTTCATGCCGCCACGCCGATTAATCGCTTGATAATCAACCGCCCTCCGATGATATAGTCGCTAAAGACACAACATCCTCCCCCGGGCATCGCCTATACCCATATCTATAAGAAATAGCGGGGGAAAACTTAATGCTAAAAGGAGTTATCCATGGAATATGCCGTATCGGTAGAGTCTTTCCTGTCCTCGTTACAGCGCCATAACCCCCACCAGCCGGAATATCTGCAGGCGGTGCGCGAAGTCTTCACCTCGCTGTGGCCGTTTATCGAACGCAACCCGCGCTATCGCGAACAGGCCCTGCTGGAGCGCCTGGTGGAGCCCGAGCGCGTCATTCAGTTCCGCGTCAGCTGGGTGGACGATCGCGGCCAGGTGCAGGTCAACCGCGCCTTCCGCGTGCAGTTCAACTCGGCCATCGGCCCCTACAAGGGTGGCATGCGCTTCCATCCGTCGGTAAACCTGTCGATCCTGAAGTTCCTCGGTTTTGAGCAGACTTTCAAGAACGCGTTGACCACCCTGCCGATGGGCGGCGGCAAAGGCGGCTCCGATTTCGATCCCAAGGGCAAAAGCCAGGGCGAGATCATGCGCTTCTGCCAGGCGCTGATGACCGAGCTGTATCGCCACCTGGGGCCGGACACCGACGTGCCGGCCGGCGACATCGGCGTCGGCGGCCGTGAAGTCGGCTTTATGGCCGGCATGATGAAGAAACTGTCCAACAACACCGCCTGCGTGTTTACCGGCAAGGGTCTCTCCTTCGGCGGCAGCCTGATCCGCCCCGAGGCGACCGGCTACGGCCTGGTGTACTTCACCGACGCCATGCTGCAGCGCCACGGCCTGGGCTTTGAGGGCATGCGGGTGGCGGTGTCCGGCTCCGGCAACGTGGCGCAGTACACCATCGAGAAAGCGCTGGAGCTGGACGCGCGCGTGATCACCGTGTCGGATTCCGGCGGCACCCTGGTGGACGAGGACGGCTTCACCACCGAGAAGCTGGCGCACCTGGCGGAGATCAAAAACCAACGCTACGGCAGGGTGGCGGACTATGCCCGCGAACGTGGCCTGACCTATCTGGCCGGCCAGCAGCCGTGGAACGTGCCGGTGGATATCGCCCTGCCGTGCGCCACCCAGAACGAACTGGATCTCGAGGCGGCGCAGACGCTGATCCGCAACGGGGTGAAGGCGGTCGCGGAAGGCGCCAACATGCCGACCACCATCCAGGCCACCGACGCCTTCCTCGACGCCGGCGTGCTGTTCGCGCCGGGCAAGGCGGCCAACGCCGGCGGCGTGGCCACCTCGGGGCTGGAGATGGCGCAAAACGCCGCGCGCATCGGCTGGCGGGCAGAGAAAGTGGATGTACGTTTACAACATATCATGGCCGATATTCACCACGCCTGCGTGGAATACGGCGGCGAAGGCAAGCAAACCCACTACGTGCACGGCGCGAATATCGCCGGTTTCGTCAAGGTCGCCGACGCCATGCTGGCGCAGGGCGTGCTGTAATCCGCCTTAAAGGTGATCTTGTTCACACATCGATTAAATGCTTCAATGCCGGCCTCTGCGCCGGCATTTTTTTATGCTTTCCCACCATCAAAATGATGCTAGCTCGTTAAATAAAAGTTAATAAATGGTTATTTATTGCTTCTTAATCGGTAGTAAATTTACCACCACCAAATAATTAAACATTTATTTAACACAAAATACTGCAATATTTTACTTAACTGTGCGCAGATCACATTTCGTTAACTTCAGCTACGCCCCCTCTTCCATTCCTTTGTAATCTGCAGCGGTGGAAAAACCGCCACCCCTACAGATAAAAAAAGGTACAGCTAATGAAATTTAACCTCGCATTATTAAATGCATGTGTGGTTTCTGCGTGCATGTTATCGACAACACCTGTGTTCGCCGCTGATAAATATGAGATTGCCGTGGTCGCCAAAGTGACCGGCATTCCGTGGTTCAACCGCATGGAAGTGGGCGTCAACGAAGCGGCGAAAAAACTCGACGTCAACGCCTACCAGACCGGCCCTTCTACCCCGGATCCGGCCGCGCAGGTCAAGGTGATTGAGGATCTGATCGCCAAGAACGTCAACGCCATCATCGTGGTGCCGAACGACGCCAAGGTGCTGGAGCCGGTGCTGAAAAAAGCGCGCGACAAAGGCATCGTGGTGCTGACCCATGAATCCCCGGACCAGCAGATCGGCCAGTGGGACATCGAGACCATCGACAGCGAGAAATACGCGCAGGCCAACGTCGATGAACTGGCGAAAGACATGGGCGGCAAAGGCGGCTATGCGATCTACGTCGGCTCGCTGACCGTGCCGCTGCACAACGCCTGGGCCGATTCCGCCATCAAATACCAGAAAGAAAAATACCCGGACATGTTTGAAGTCACCTCGCGCCTGCCGGTGGCGGAAAGCATCGACAAATCCTACGCCACCACGCTGGATCTGATGAAAACCTATCCGCAGATGAAGGGCATCATCGGCTTCGGCTCGCTCGGCCCGATCGGCGCCGGCCAGGCGGTGGCCAAGAAACGCGCCAAGGACAAGATCGCGGTGGTGGGCATCGCCATGCCGGCGCAGGCCGCCCCTTACCTGATGCGCGGCGACATCAAAAAAGCGCTGCTGTGGGATCCGAAAGACGCCGGCTATGCGCTGGTGACGGTGGCCGACCAGCTGCTGCAGGGCAAGGAAGTGAACAAGGATCTGGCGATCGAGGGCCTCGGCAAGGCCGACGTCGACATGGAACACAAAGTGATTCGGTTTAACAAGATTTTGGAAGTCACCAAAGACAACGCCCAATCGCTTGGATTCTGATTTTTCGCGTAATTTCGCCACACCGGGAAAGTAGTTAAACCCTCGTAGGGGCGCAGCTTGCTGCGCCCAGGGCTTCGGCCGCTACGCAAGCACAGGTTAACGTTATGACAGCCTCCCCCGCATTTATCACCCTGGAGAATATCAGCAAGCGATTCCCAGGCGTGCTGGCATTAGACCAGATCAACCTGACGCTCAATATTGGCGAAGTGCACTGCCTGGCCGGGCAAAACGGCTGCGGCAAAAGCACCATCATTAAAATCATCTCCGGCGTCTATCAGCCGGAAAAAGGCGCCAACATTTCGCTTGAAGGCAAACTCTTCCACGCCCTGACGCCGCAGCTGTCCGGTTATTACGGCATACAGGTAATCTACCAGGACCTGTCGCTGTTCCCCAACCTGACGGTGGCGGAGAACATCGCCATCCACCGTTACCTGCCCGGCGGCCATTTCTGGGTACGCAAGCGGGTGATGCGCCAGACGGCGCTCGACGCCATGGCGCGGGTCGGCATACGCATCGATCCCGATAAAAAGGTGGAAAAACTGTCGATCGCCGATCGGCAACTGGTGGCGATTTGCCGCGCCATCGCCGCCGAGGCGCGGTTGGTTATCATGGACGAACCGACCGCCTCGCTGACCCGCCAGGAGGTCGACGGCCTGCTGCGGGTGGTCAACGAGCTGAAGGCGGCCGGCATCTGCGTGGTGTTCGTCAGCCACAGATTGGATGAAGTGATGGAAGTCGCCGATCGCATCAGCGTGATGCGCGACGGCAAGCTGGTGGGCACCTGGCCGGCCAGCGAACTGGACAGCCATGAACTGGCGTTCCTGATGACCGGCCAACGCTTCCACTACAGCCCGCTGCCGCCGCTACCGCCGGCCGAACAGGCGCCGCTGCTCGAGGTACGCAACCTCAGCCGCGGCGAGAAATACCGCAACGTCAATCTGGCGCTGCGCGGCGGCGAGATCGTCTCGATCGTCGGCCTGCTCGGTGCCGGCCGCACCGAACTGTGCCTCAGCCTGTTCGGCATGACGCGGCCGGACAGCGGCGAGATCCGCATCGAGGGCCAGGCGGTGCAGCTGCACAACAACCGCGAAGCGGTGCGCCACGGCATCGGCTATGTGTCGGAGGATCGTCTGACGCAGGGGTTGATCATGGAGCAATCGATCTACGACAACACCATCGTCACCGTCTTCGATCGGCTGCATACCTCGCTCGGGCTGCTGGATCACGCCAAAGCGACCGAGCTGGTCAACCGGCTGATCCGCGATCTGAACATCAAGGTGTCCGACAGCGCATTGCCGGTGAAAACCCTGTCCGGCGGCAACGCCCAGCGCATCGCCATCGCCAAGTGGGTGGCGACCCAGCCGAAGATCCTGATCCTCGACTCGCCCACCGTCGGCGTGGACATCGCCAACAAAGAGGGGATCTACCAGATCGCCCGCGATCTGGCGCAGCTGGGCATGGCGGTGCTGATGATCTGCGACGAGATCCCGGAAGCCTATTACAACAGCCATCGGGTGATGGTGATGCGCAAGGGCGAGCTGATCGCCGAGTTTGCGCCGCACCAGAGTACCGAGCAACAGATCGCCGAGGTGGTGAATGGATAAGTCATTATTGGCCCGCCTGGCCGGGCGGCACGAGTTTTATCTCGGCCTGTTGGTGCTGCTGCTGGCGATCGGCCTGAGCGCCGGCACCGACGAGTTTCTGACGCTCGGCAACCTGACCGACGTCGCCACCAGCTACGCCATTCTCGGCATCCTGGCCTGCGGGCTGTTCGTGGTGCTGATCGCCGGCGGCATCGACATTTCGTTCCCGGCGGTCACCGCCATTGCCCAGTATGTGATGGCCAGCTGGGTGATCCAGCACGGCGGCAGCTTCCCGCAGGCGTTCGCCCTGGCGATTGGCGTCGGCCTGCTGCTCGGGCTGGTGAACGGCTTTCTGGTGTACTGGCTGAAAGTGCCGGCAATCATCATCACCATCGCCACCCTCAACCTGTTCTACGGCCTGCTGGTGTACGCCACCAACGGTACCTGGCTGTACGGCTTCCCGGACTGGTTCATGAACGGCATCAACTGGTTCTCGTTCCAGGGCGCCGACGGCTACGACTACGGCCTGACGCTGCCGCTGCTGTGCCTGCTGGGGACCATCGTCGTCACCGGCGTGCTGATGAACCGCACCCGGCTGGGGCGCCAGATCTACGCCATGGGCGGCAACCGCGACGCGGCGTCGCGCCTGGGGTTGAACCTGCTGCGGCTGCATTTTTGCGTCTACGGCTACATGGGCATTCTGGCCGGCGTCGCGGCGGTGGTGCAGGCGCAGATCACCCAGTCGGTGGCCCCCAACTCGCTGCTCGGCTTCGAGCTGACGGTATTGGCGGCGGTGGTGCTGGGCGGCACCAGCATGAGCGGCGGCCGCGGCTCGTTGACCGGTACCCTGCTCGGCGTGGTGCTGCTGGCCTTCCTGCAAAACGGGCTGACGCTGCTCAGCGTCTCGGCCTATTGGCACCAGGTATTCAGCGGCGCGATCATTTTGATCAGCATCAGCACCACCGCCTGGAACGAAAAACGCAAGCTGCTCAAGGAGATCTGACATGACGCAGTTAACTCGGTTGATCCCAAACGATCGGATCATTCGCCTGCAGGGCGCGATCATCATCGCGGTGGCGCTGCTGTTCGCCGGGCTGCTCGGATCGCGCTTCTTCAGCCTCGGCAACTTCCAGTCGATCGCCTCGCAGCTGCCGATCCTCGGCCTGCTGGCGCTCGGCATGGGCATCACCATGCTGACCGGCGGCATCAACCTGTCGATCATCGCCGGCGCCAACGCCTGTTCGCTGGTGATGGCGGCAATCATCGTCAGCCACCCTGACCAGCCGCTGTTCCTGGCGCTGGCGCTGGTGGCCGGCCTGCTGGTGGCGGTGGCGATCGGCGCGCTCAATGGCGCGCTGGTAGCCTGGATCGGCGTCTCGCCCATCCTCGCCTCGCTCGGCACCATGACCCTGATCACCGGCCTGAATATCCTGCTGTCCAACGGCGCGGTGATCTCCGGCTTCCCGGCGGCGATTCAATTTCTCGGCAACGGCGCCGTGCTCGGCGTGCCGGTGGCACTGATCCTGTTCCTGCTGGTGGCGGCCGGGCTGTGGCTGTTGCTGGAGCACACCACGCTGGGCCGCAGCCTGTACCTGATCGGCTCCAACGAGCAGGCCACCCGCTTCAGCGGCGTGAACACCGCGCGGGTGCAGGTAGCGGTGTATATCCTGTCGGCGCTGCTCGGCTGGGGCGCCGCCCTGCTGATGATGGCCAAGTTCAACTCGGCCAAGGCCGGCTACGGCGAATCTTATCTGCTGGTGACCATTCTGGCCTCGGTGCTGGGCGGCATTAACCCGGACGGCGGCTTCGGCCGCATTCTGGGGCTGGTGCTGGCGCTGATCGTGCTGCAAATGTTGGAAAGCGGCCTCAATTTGCTGGGGGTCAGCAGCTACCTGACCATGGCCCTGTGGGGCGGCGTGCTGATCCTGTTTATCGCGTTACAGAATCGAAAAGCTTAGGAGAAAACAGATAATGGCGAGCTATTTTATTGGCGTAGACGTGGGCACCGGAAGCGCGCGCGCGGGCGTATTCGATCTCAATGGCCGCATGGTCGGCCAGGCCAGCCGGGCCATCGATCTGTACCGGCCGAAGGCGGATTTCGTCGAGCAGTCGTCGGATAACATCTGGCAGGCGGTGTGCAATGCGGTGCGCGACGCGGTCAACCAGGCCGACATCAACCCGATCCAGGTCAAGGGGTTGGGCTTCGACGCCACCTGTTCGCTGGTGGTGCTGGATAAAGAGGGCAAGCCGCTGACCGTCAGCCCCTCCGGCCGCACCGAACAGAACATCATCGTGTGGATGGATCACCGGGCGATCGCCCAGGCCGAGCGCATCAACGCCACCAAACACCGGGTGCTGGACTTCGTCGGCGGCATTATCTCGCCGGAGATGCAGACGCCGAAACTGCTGTGGCTGAAACAGCACATGCCCACCACCTGGGCCAACGCCGGCTACCTGTTCGATCTGCCGGACTTCCTCACCTGGCGCGCCACCCAGGATGCCACCCGCTCGCTGTGTTCGACGGTATGCAAGTGGACCTATCTCGGCCACGAACAGCGCTGGGACAAGAGCTACTTCCAGCAGATCGGGCTGGAAGACGTGCTGGAACATGACGCGGCCAAGATCGGCAGCGACGTCAAAATGATGGGCGAGCCGCTGGGCCACGGCCTGACCCAGCGCGCCGCCGGCGAGATGGGGCTGATCGCCGGCACGGCGGTGAGCGTGTCGATCATCGACGCCCACGCCGGCACCCTCGGCACGCTGGGCGCCACCGGCGTCTCCGGCGAGGTGGCCGACTTCAATCGCCGCGTCGCGCTGATCGGCGGCACCTCCACCGGCCATATGGCGATGTCGCGCACCGCGCGCTTTATCGGCGGCGTCTGGGGGCCGTATTACTCGGCGATCCTGCCGGAATACTGGCTGAACGAAGGCGGCCAGTCCGCCACCGGCGCGCTGATCGACCACGTCATCCAGTCGCACCCGTGCTACCCGGAGCTACTGACGCAGGCGAAAACTCAGGGGCAGACCATCTATGAGGTGTTGAACGCCATTCTGCGCCGCATGGCCGGCGAGCCGGAGAATATCGCCTTCCTGACGCAGGACATTCATATGCTGCCGTACTTCCACGGCAACCGCTCGCCGCGCGCCAACCCGACGCTGACCGGCATCCTGACCGGGCTGAAGCTGTCGCGCACGCCGGAGGACATGGCGCTGCACTACCTGGCCACCATTCAGGCCATCGCGCTCGGCACCCGCCACATCATCGAAACCATGAACCACAGCGGCTACAGCATCGACACCATTATGGCCAGCGGCGGCGGCACCAAGAACCCGATCTTCGTGCAGGAGCACGCCAACGCCACCGGCTGCGCCATGCTGCTGCCGGAGGAGAGCGAAGCGATGCTGCTCGGCGGCGCGATGATGGGCACCGTGGCGGCGGGCGTGTTCGACACCCTGCCGGAGGCGATGAGCGCCATGAGCCGCATCGGCAAGACGGTCACGCCGCAGACCAACCAGATAAAAAGCTACTACGACCGCAAATACCGGGTATTCCACGAGCTGTACAACGACCACATGAAATACCGCCGGTTGATGCAGGAGGAGGCGTGATGCAGCAGGAATGGCGGCAGGCGGTGCAGGGTTGGCAAACCTACAGTCAGGAGCTGGCGCAGCTGGGCGAGCGCCTCGACGCGCGCACCTGGCAACGGCTGCTGACGCTGCTGGCCGACTGCCGCGGTAAAATCGCCGTCACCGGCGTCGGCACCTCGGGGATTGCGGCGCGCAAGATAGCCCACATGCTGGCCTGCGTGGAACGGCCGGCGGTCTACCTCGACGCCACCGGCGCGGCGCACGGCGATCTGGGCTTTCTGCGCGCCGACGATCTGCTGATCCTGATCTCACGCGGCGGCAATTCCGACGAGCTGACCCGCCTGCTGCCGACGCTGCAGGCCAAGGGAGTGACGCTGATCGCGGTGACGGAAAACCCGCATTCCGCCATCGCACAGGCGGCGCAGTTGACGATCGCCACCGGGGTGCAAAAGGAGATAGATCCGCTGAACATGCTGGCCACCACCTCAATTGTGCTGGTGCTGGCGATCTTCGACGCCGCCTGCGCCTGCTTGATGGCGCGCAGCGGTTACGACAAGGACACCTTGTTGGCGGTGCATCCGGGCGGCGGCGTGGGGAAAAGCTTGCGGGAGGAAAACTGAGGGCCCGACACGGCGGGCCCTAGGCAGACATTACAGCGGCATGTAGATATCGAAACGGTGGCTTTTGGTCAGCGTGGCGGCGTGCGCCGGCACGTCGGCCAGCGGCGGCGCGTAGTCCGGGCGCTTCACCACCACGCGCTTGGTCGCCAGGCGGCGCGCCGGCTCCAGCAGGCCGTCGGCGTCATCGTCGCTGCCCACCAGCGATTGAAACACCCGCATCTCTTTCTTCACCAGCGCGCTTTTTTGCTTGTGCGGGAACATCGGATCGAGATACACCACCTCGGGGCGCGGGCTGAGATCCGCCAGCGCCGTCAGGCTGGAGGCGTGCAGCAGCGTCAGGCGCTCGCGCAGCCACGGGCCGATTTCCGCATCCTGATAGCCGCGCTGCAGGCCGTCGTCCAGCAACGCCGCCACCACCGGATTGCGCTCCAGCATCCGCACCCGGCAGCCCAGCGCCGCCAGCACGAAGGCGTCGCGCCCCAGCCCGGCGGTAGCGTCCACCACGTCCGGCAGATAGCTGCCCTTGATGCCGACCGCTTTGGCCACCGCCTCGCCGCGGCCGCCGCCGAAACGGCGCCGGTGCGCCATGGTGCCGGTGACGAAATCGACGTAGATTCCGCCGAGCTTCGGCTCGTCGCGCTTGCGCAGCTCCAGCCGCTGCGGGGTCAGTACCAGCGCCATCGGCGCGTCGTCGTCGGACGTCAGCCGCCAGCGCTGCGCCAAAACAGACAAGGCGCCGGGATCGGCGCCTGCTTCACACAATAAACACACGCTCACGTGTCGGGTTATCCTTTAATGCCGTAATGGCGCAGCATAGCATCCAGCTGCGGCTCGCGGCCACGGAAGCGTTTGAACAGCGCCATCGGCTCTTCCGAACCGCCGCGCGACAGGATGTTGTCGAGGAAGGATTTGCCGGTTTCGGCGTTGAAAATCCCCTCTTCTTCGAAGCGCGAGTAGGCGTCGGCCGACAGCACTTCCGCCCACAGGTAGCTGTAGTAACCCGCCGCATAGCCGCCGGCGAAGATGTGGCTGAAGGCGTGCGGGAAGCGGCCCCAGCTTGGCGAAGGCACCACCGCCACCATTTTCTTCACTTCCGCCAGCGTCGGCAGGATCTGCGCCCCTTTTTCCGGGCTGTATTCGAAGTGCATGCGGAAATCGAACAGGCCGAACTCCAGCTGGCGCAGGATGAACAGCGCCGCCTGGTAATTCTTGGCCGCCAGCAGCTTGTCGAGCATGGCCTTCGGCAGCGGTTCGCCGCTCTGGTAGTGGCCGGAGATAAACGCCAGCGCTTCCGGCTCCCAGCACCAGTTTTCCATAAACTGGCTCGGCAGCTCGACCGCATCCCACGGCACCCCGTTGATGCCGGAGACGCCGGCGGTATCGATCTGCGTCAGCATGTGATGCAGACCGTGGCCGAACTCGTGGAACAGCGTGGTCACTTCGTTATGGGTGAACAGCGCCGGCTGGTTGCCCAGCGGGCGGTTGAAGTTGCAGGTCAGGTAAGCGACCGGCTTTTGCAGCGTGCCGTCGGCCTTGCGCAGGCTGCCGACGCAGTCGTCCATCCAGGCGCCGCCGCGTTTGTTTTCGCGGGCGTACAAATCGAGATAGAAGCTGCCGCGCAGCTCGCCGTTAGCGGCGAACAGATCGAAGAAGCGCACGTCCGGATGCCAGGTCTCCACGTCTTTACGCTCTTTGGCGGTGATGCCGTAGATGCGTTTCACCACTTCGAACAGCCCTTCCACCACCCGCTGCTCCGGGAAGTACGGGCGCAGCTGCTCGTCGCTGATGGAGAACAGGTGCTGCTTCTGTTTTTCGCCGTAATAGGTGATGTCCCAGGCTTCGAGCTCGTCCACGCCATAGTGCTGTTTGGCGAAGGCGCGCAGCTGCGCCAGCTCTTGCTCGGCCTGCGGGCGGGCGCGCTTGGCCAGATCGCTCAGGAAGCCGATCACCTGCTCCGGGCTCTCCGCCATTTTGGTCGCCAGCGACTTGTCGGCGTAGGTGTCGAAGCCCAGCAGCTGAGCCAGCTCGTGGCGCAGCGCCAGCGTTTCCGCCATCACTTCGCTGTTGTCCCATTTGCCGGCGTTCGGCCCCTGATCGGAGGCGCGGGTGGCGAAGGCGCGGTACATCTCTTCGCGCAGCGCGCGGTTGTCGGCGTAGGTCAACACCGGCAGGTAGCTCGGCATGTCCAGCGTCAGCAGCCAACCGTCCTGCTCTTTGGCCTGCGCCATCGCCTGTGCCTGCGCCAGGGCGCTCTCCGGCAGGCCGCTCAGCTCGGCTTCGTCGGTAATCAGTTTGCTCCAGCCCATGGTGGCGTCGAGCACGTTGTTGCTGTAGGTGGAACCCAGTTCGGACAGGCGCGCGACGATCTCGCCGTAGCGCTGCTGTTTATCCGCCGACAGGCCGATGCCCGACAGTTCGAAATCGCGCAGCGCGTTGTCCACCGCCTTGCGCTGCGGCACGCTCAGCGCCTCGAACGCCGCGCCCTCTTTCAGGCTGCGGTAGGCCTGGTACAGCCCTTCGTGCTGGCCGACCCAGGTGCCGTACTCGGACAGCAGCGGCAGCGCCTGCTCATAGGCGGCGCGCAGCTCCGGGCTGTTTTTCACCGAGTTCAGGTGCCCGATCGGCGACCAGATGCGCGACAGCCGATCGTCCGACTCCGCCAGCGGCTGACACAGATTGTCCCAGGTGAACGGCCCCGGCTGCGCGACCACGCGCTCTACCGCGGCGCGGCAGTCCGCCAGCGCGGATTGCACCGCAGGCACGATATCTTCAGGGCGGATCGCCGAGAACGGCGGCAGGGAAAACGGGGTCAGCAACGGATTTGTCATAGGGCAGTCCTGATTAGCGTTGGGGCCCGCCGTGGGGGCGAGCCTTAAAATGCGTATGAATCTCTAACATGGAGCCAGACAACAGGAAAATCAATGCCCGGCGTTGATCGTTGGTGCCTTAAACGGCGCTTTGGCGGATGCGGGCGGCCAGCGCCGCCAGCTGCTCGTCGTCGGCGCGCGCGGCGTCGTGGGAGGAGATATAGCCCTCGTAACGCGCGAAAAACTTCGGCGAGGTCGATTCGATCGGCCGCCACTGCTCCAGCGACGCGGTGCCGTGCAGCGGGATCAGTTTGGCGTGCACGTGGTCGACGCCGTAACCCTCGAACACCATACCGCAGCGGCCGACGTCGTCGAACGCGCGGTCCAGCTGCTTCGCTACCCGCTTGGTCGCCAGCATCAACGCGCTCAATACCTCGTCCGGCAGGTCAAAGGCGTAGCTCGGGTGGTGCGCCTTGGGGATCACCACGCTGAAACCGTCGGTGTTGGGAAAGATGGACAGGAACGCCAGATGGTCGTCGTCTTCCCAGATTTTATGGCACGGCGCCTTGCCCGCCACGATGTCGCAAAAAATGCAGCTCATCCTTTCTCCTTGTGATTCACAGCGTTTCAACCCATTCGAACGCTTCGAACACCGGCCGCCAGAACGCCCGTTTGCTCATCGTCCTGTCCCTTTCTGTGAACGTCTGCGGCAACGGAGTCCGGTTTTTCCCGGCCAGACAGTTTATACTGTGCAGATTATAAGCCTTATTGCATTGAATGCTCCGCCTGCGGAGCACAAGGAACCGCCACCCGTCATGTTAAGTTATCGCCACAGTTTCCACGCCGGCAACCACGCCGACGTGCTCAAGCACACCGTTCAGAGCCTGATCATCGAGTCGCTGAAGGAAAAAGAGAAGCCGTTCCTGTATCTGGATACCCACTCGGGCGCGGGCCGTTATCAGCTCAGCGGCGAACACGCCGAGCGCACCGGCGAATACCTGGAAGGCATCGGCCTGCTGTGGCAGCGCGACGATCTGCCGGAAGAGCTGGCGGCCTACATGAGCGTGGTGCACAACTTCAACCGTTCCGGCACGCTGCGCTACTACCCCGGTTCGCCGCTGATCGCCCGCCAGCTGCTGCGCCCGCAGGACAAAATTCACCTGACCGAGCTGCACCCGAGCGACTACCCGCTGCTGCGCAGCGAGTTCCAGAAAGACGAGCGCGCCAAAGTGCAGCGCGCCGACGGCTATCAGCAGCTGAAATCCCAGCTGCCGCCCCTGTCGCGCCGCGGCCTGATCCTGATGGACCCGCCGTATGAAATGAAGACCGATTACCAGGACGTGGTCAAAGGCATTCAGGAAGGCTACAAGCGTTTCGCCACCGGCACCTACGCGCTGTGGTACCCGGTGGTGATGCGCCAGCAGATCAAACGCATGCTGCGCGATCTGGAAGCCACCGGCATTCGCCGCATTCTGCAGATCGAACTGGCGGTGAAACCCGACAGCGATCAGCGCGGCATGACCGCCTCCGGCATGATCGTCATCAACCCGCCGTGGAAACTGGAACAGCAGATGAAAAACGTGCTGCCGTGGCTGCACAAGGTGCTGGTGCCGTCGGGCATCGGCCACCATCTGGTGAACTGGGTGGTACCGGAATAATCCCCGGCAGGGCGCGGTTCGCCGCGCCCTGCGTCCACCTATCGCAGCCATCGACGCAATCTTTGCGACAAACCCCGGTCAGGCGTTAAACTCTTACCCTCTTCAAATTCACAACTCATGGAAATCCCAGATGACGAAACATTACGATTATCTAGCAATTGGCGGCGGCAGCGGCGGTATCGCATCGATCAACCGGGCAGCCATGTACGGCCAAAAGTGTGCGCTGATTGAAGCCAAAGAGCTGGGCGGCACCTGTGTAAACGTGGGTTGTGTACCGAAAAAAGTCATGTGGCACGCGGCGCAGATCGCCGAGGCCATCCATCAGTACGGCCCGGACTACGGCTTCGACACCACCGTCAACGCCTTCGACTGGAAGAAGCTGGTCGCCAACCGCACCGCCTATATCGACCGCATCCACAACTCCTACGACAACGTGCTGGGCAAGAACAAGGTCGACGTGATCAAAGGCTTCGCGCGCTTCGTGGATGCGCACACCGTGGAAGTGAACGGCGAGCTCATCACCGCCGACCACATCCTGATCGCCACCGGCGGCCGCCCGAGCCACCCGGCTATTCCGGGTGCGGAATACGGCATCGACTCCGACGGCTTCTTTGAGCTGGACGCCATGCCGAAGCGCGTCGCCGTAGTCGGCGCCGGCTATATCGCCGTGGAGATCGCCGGCGTGCTGAACGCGCTGGGCGCGGAAACGCACCTGTTCGTGCGCAAGCACGCGCCGCTGCGCAGCTTCGATCCGATGATCGTCGAAACCCTGGTGGAAGTGATGAACACCGAAGGGCCGAGCCTGCATACCGAATCGGTGCCGAAAGCGATCGTCAAGAACGCCGACGGCAGCCTGACGCTGCAGCTGGAAAACGGCAAGGCATTCACCGTCGACTGCCTGATTTGGGCCATCGGCCGCGAACCGGCGACCGACAACCTGAACCTCGGCGTTACCGGGGTGAAAACCAATGAGAAAGGCTATATTGACGTCGATAAGTTCCAGAACACCAATGTCAAAGGCATCTACGCGGTGGGCGACAACACCGGCGCGGTAGAGCTGACCCCGGTCGCCGTGGCCGCCGGCCGCCGCCTGTCCGAGCGCCTGTTCAACAACAAGCCGGATGAGCACCTGGATTACAGCAACATCGCCACCGTGGTGTTCAGCCACCCGCCGATCGGCACTATCGGCCTGACCGAGCCGGAAGCTATCGAGAAGTTCGGCGCGGACAACGTGAAGGTGTACAAATCCTCCTTCACCGCCATGTACAGCGCCGTGACGCAGCACCGCCAGCCGTGCCGCATGAAGCTGGTGTGCGCGGGTAAAGAAGAGAAAATCGTCGGCCTGCACGGCATCGGCTTCGGCATGGATGAAATCCTGCAGGGCTTCGCCGTGGCGGTGAAGATGGGCGCCACCAAGAAGGACTTCGACAACACCGTGGCGATACACCCGACCGCGGCGGAAGAGTTCGTTACCATGCGCTGAGGCGCAGCCTCGCCGAGTTCCGGCGCATAACAGGCCAGGCGCGAAAGCGTCTGGCTTTTTTATTGTAAGCCTTAAACCACCTCCTAAGGAGGTGGTGATTGAACCTGTGAGGCTCTAGCCTGAAGGAAACCCATGCCGGAATATTCCAGCTTACTCACCACAAGTAAGAAGGAAA